>JAAENP010000104.1 GCA_024224155.1 bacterium | reverse complement strand
TCGAAGTCACGTTGCTGGAGCTCCAGCCTCAACCCCTGGAGCACTTCGCTCTCAGAGGCTCGGATCCTCTCCTGCGCTTGGAGACTGGCTTCGATGCCCAGAGGAGCGATCACATCCAGGAGTTCCTCCGCGAGGCGTTGGACGACCTTGGCGCCCCCAAAGGCGATACAGTAGTCCCCTCCCTCGTGGTAGTCGCCGTCGCAGAAGTAACGGGCCGCAGTCCCCCCACGTCCCCAGTAGCGGTAGATGTCAAGGTAGTTGTCGCCTCGAGCAGCCGTTTCAAGCTGCCTTTTGCAGATCCTCCACGTCCCTGGTGATCTTGTCTGGATTCAGGAAGACTACCTCGACGGGTTGCCAGTTGCGAAGAGGCCCGGCCCAGCGTTCAGGATGCTGGCGGCGGGCCGCTTCGTAGACGCGCTGACGGTTCTTCAAGATGGCTCTCTCGCGGCCTTCGTGGCGGTCGTCCGGGGTCACGAAGCGCAACGCGCTGTGCAGGTGCTCGGTGTTGTACCAGCGCACGAAGCCATCGACCCAGGCCTGAGCTTGCTCCAGAGTAGCGAAAGGCTGGGAGGGATACTCGGGGCGATACTTCAGGGTCCGGAACAGCGCCTCCGAGTAGGGATTGTCGTCCGAGACCCGAGGGCGGCTGAACGAGGCCACGACGCCCAGGCGCTGGAGGGTGGCCAGCATCGTCGAGCCTTTCATGGGCCCACCGTTGTCGGCGTGAAGGACCAGGCCCCGTGGGTCGAGCTCCAGACGTTGGCAACTGTGCTCGAACAACTCGGCGGCGTACTGCGGCAACTCCTGCGCATAGACCTGAGCACCGACGATCTTGCGGCTCCAGATATCAAGAACCAGGTAGAGAAAGAAGAACTGCCCGCGCACGGGTCCGCGCAGGTAGGTGATATCCCAAGACCACACCTGGTTGGGGCCGGTGGCGACCTGCTCGCGCGGGCGCTTGGCCGGCGGCCGCGAGCGCTGCCGGTGGGCGAGCTGATCCTCCTCGCGCAGGATGCGGTAGATCGTCGACTCCGAGGCGACGTAGATCTCCCGATCGGCGAGCCGGGGCACGATCTGATTCGGCGACAGGTCACAGAACTCCGGTGAGTTGACCCGTTGGAGCACGCGTTGGCGGTCCTGCGGCGAAAGCTTGTTGGGCGGCTCGGTTTTCGGCCCGTGCCGACGATCCTCCCCGCCCCCTTGCTGGCGCCAACGTTGGATGGTGCGCTCTGAAAGGCCCAGGACCGAACACGCACGCGAAAGCCGCGCCCCTGCGCTGACGGCCTCGTCAAGCAGCGCAAGGATCATCTGCCTCTCCTCGGCGTCGTGTCGTCGTCCCCGTCCCCCCAGAGCGCTCGGACTTTTTTTTGCAGTACCAACAACGCCGCGGCCTCCGCCAGTGCCTTGTCCTTACGCCCCAGCTCGCGCTCCAACTCCCGGATCCGGCGCTTCTCCGGCGAGCTCGTCGCCGACTTGCGCGGCGCCTCCAGACCGGCCAGCATCTGTCGACACCAGCGCTCCAGATCGCTGCGGTGCAGGCCTCGGCGGCGCAGCAGGCTCCCCAGCTCTTCTTCCGGCAGCTGCGACGCCTCGCTCACCACCGTCAACTTCTCTTGCGAAGTCCAATCCTGCGGGCGCTTCGGCCCGACCCTTCGTTGTTTAGCCATGGCGCCGACTCTACCCGCCTCACGCACCCATTTCGATAGGGTCGGCTGCGCCACACCGACTTCTTCCGACAGCGCCGTCGCACTCGGCCCCCCAGGGGTCGTCAGCCTCTGTACCATCTTCGCCTTGAACGGTTCCGGGTACTTCATGGCTGACCCTCCCACTTGCGGAACTCCCGACGCAGCGCCACCTCGTCGACC
>JAAENP010000103.1 GCA_024224155.1 bacterium | reverse complement strand
ATCTGTCCCTGTCGGAGCGGGCGCGCATCCGCAACCGCGAGGTCGGATTCATCTTCCAGGCCTTCAATCTGATCGGCGACCTGACGGTCTACGAGAACGTCGAGCTGCCGCTGACCTACCGTGGTACGCCGTCCGCGGAGCGCAAGCAGAAGGTCCAGGACGCCCTGGAGCGGGTCGGCATGGCCCACCGCATGAAGCACTACCCGGCCCAGCTCTCGGGCGGTCAGCAACAGCGCGTCGCCGTCGCCCGGGCAGTGGTAGGAGACCCCTCGATCGTGCTCGCCGACGAGCCCACCGGCAACCTCGATTCATCGAACGGCGAAGCGGTGATGGACCTGATGAGGGAGCTCCACGATGCCGGGTCGACGATTTGCATGGTGACCCACGATCCGCGCTACGCGCGCCACGCCCAGCGGACCATCCGCCTGTTCGACGGCCGGGTCGTCGAAGAGGAAGAAGCGGCCGCTTAGCTGCGATGGCACCGATCATCCGGACCCACAACCTCGACAAATTCTACGAGACCGGCTACGGCCGCACCTACGTGCTGCGCCGTATCGATCTCGAGATCGAGGCGGGGGAGCTCATCACCATCATGGGGCCTTCGGGCGCCGGCAAGTCGACGTTGCTGCACATCCTCGGCATGCTCGACGGCAAGTGGGAGGGCGAATACGAGTTCCTCTCCCACCCGATCCACAGCATGAAGCCGAAGCATCGCAATGCTCTCCACAAGGAGAACATCGGCTTCGTCTTCCAGAGCTACCACCTGCTCGACGACCTCACGGTCTACGAGAATCT
>JAAENP010000102.1 GCA_024224155.1 bacterium | reverse complement strand
GCAGCGAAGTGTTAGCACTGTCGGGCCTCCTGCTTACACGCAGTAACGGAGGTCTGAGCCTGAAGTCGAGCTGGCGGCCTGAGCCGAGCGATCTGAGGCGGCAGGTAAGCCCTGCCGATGAACTGGGCGACCTCCGGTCGACTGACCGCGGCGCGTGCAATCCCGACGCAGTCGATAGCGTCGAGTCGCCGCCAATGGCGAGGCTGGCGTCACGCCTCGCGCCGCCGACCATGCTCGCAATCATTAAGCAAATCGGCTCTAGGCACGCTCGCCGGAAGGACACAGAGCTGCAGCGCAGCCCCCGGCATTGGATGCCCTGGAACTACCGAACGGCCGTGGCGGCAGCCGAGGCGGCAGCTCAGCCTCAGAACTCCGTTAATGGGTGTATTCACGACGGCCAACCGTGCTAATTCCTGAGGCAGAAATGCAGTGCCGGCCCATTGCCGAGCAGGCGCGGGTGGTCTTGGTTGATCTCTGCCAACAGGGCGGCAAGCGCGCGCGCCACCTTCTCTGGCGAGGGTCGCTCGAGGGTCACCTCGATGCGTTGTGCAGAGCGTCGAATGAGGGTTCCGGACAGATGGAACAGGGCACGAAAGACGCTGAGGACGTCCTTCCTCTGACGGTAATGGCGATCGAATTGCAGGGCCAGCAACCTCTCTGCGTTGTGGGCTGCGAGCTTGAGGCTGTTGACGAGCAGCCGACGATCTTCCTTCAGGAGAAATCGCTGGGCGTGCGGGCCCAGCTCGGTCGCCGTGATCTTGGCGGGCGTGTTGCGCCGCCGGTTCTCCAGGCGCGCCATCGAGCGCCGCAGCTTCGCGAGGCGTTGCCTCAGGTCTTCGACGGCCTCGGGCTCGGCGTCGGCTGCGTTCTCGAGGATTCGGCCGAGTTCGGCCTCGAGGCTCTCGGTTTCGCTTCTCAGCTGCCGGATCTTGCGGTTGAGTTCCTTGCGCCTCGGATTCTTGACCACGCGCTCGGCCTTCTCCTCCGACGCGCCATACTGGATGAGCTGATCGATGGCGGAGTGCTCGAGCAGGTACTTGAGGCTGTTCTCCTGTCTCCACCGCAACCGCAGGCAGTGCACCACCTTGGCGCCCCTGACCGCTGCCTGCAGGTTGGTCAGAACCGGGATCTGCTTGCCGTCGTCGCCGAGGTAGATGACGGTACGCACCAGTCCTGGTCCGCGGATCCGCGTTCTCTTCTCGTAGAGCTGGTAGACCGTACGTTTCCCGTCGAGCGCGAACCAGCCGCGGCTGAAGTCGCACAACGGGTAGCGGCGGTGGGCCTTGCGCCCCTTGAGGTAGGTGATGTAGCCGATCCCCTCGTGGTCGAGCCAGCGAAACAAATTGCCGCTGTAGCCTCCACGGTCGAAGACCACGTTGAACGGCAGCGGGCCGTGCACTGCCCGGATCTCCTGCACCACCGAAGGGATCGCCCGCGCCAGGGAGTCGTTGAGAGGTTGGGAGAGGAAGAACAGCACTCGACCTCGAGCATCGTGGACGTAGACGTCCGTATGGCCGGACTCGGCCAACCGCCGCTTCGAACTCCAGCCCTTGGGGGTGCGGTGGGTCCCGTAGTACGGCACGAAATGCCCGTCGACGTAGTACAGCCCTTCCCACACCGGCTCCAGCGTCAGGTATCGGCGAAACAGCTCCCGCGACAAGTCCACGGGGTCGACGCTTTCCGCCAGCCGCCCTACCTTTCTCCGAAGGGTCTGGACTCCGGGGCTGGCCGCCTCGCCGAAGATGGCTCCCAAATCCCTGGGCTCGGCATTCTTGAGATCCTCCACCGACCGAAAGCGCAAAGCGAAGCAGAAGATCAACGCCGCGACCACTTGGCGCCACCCGGCATGCCGCGAGGGATCCACGGAAGGCCGGAGCCCCGAGAGGACTCCCCAAACGTCCAGCCGCGACAGTGCGGCGTACAGCAGAGTCACGCCGGCATAGCGACTCGTTGTTGCGCCGAGCGTTGGCGTCGCGACCGGTTCCGGCAAAGCCTGCGGCGGGTTCCGTTGAGCTTCTTCGATTCCGGGCAGAACCCTCGGCTGTTCTTGCTCGTGCCCTCGGATGACCGTAGCGACCAAGGTATGAGAGACCTTCAGCCCCTTGCGCCTCAAGCGCTTGGCAATGGACCGGTACGAGAGGCCTTGGCTGCGCAGACGAAGGATCTTGTCTTCGAGCTTCCGCGTTCGCTTGCTCGGCCCCTTCGGCCCCGGCTTCTCGGGCACCAACGCTTGTGCCCCGGCGTCGCGAGCCAGACTCCTCCAGCGGCTCACCGTCACGAAGTGACGTTCGAAGATCTCGGCAACCAGTTTGGCCGGGAGTCCGCTGACCTCGACCAGCTGCGTTACAATCACCCGCTCGGTCAGTCGATCCTCGCGCGGATACAGCGCGATGCGATGACCATTGAGGTGAACCACTCGGTGATCTCCGACGTCGGTCACCTCCAAACGCGGAAGTCTGAAGGACTCGCTTTGGACGCCAGCGCTCGCAGAAACCATGGGCTGTAACTCCTGTTCTCTCTGAGAAGTTAACAGCCATTATCGTACACCAACAGGCCCGCTAAGTCAAGCATTTCAAACGATTTAGAGACGTCCGCCGAAGAAGTAACGGAGTTCTGAGCCTGAAGTCGAGCTGGCGGCCTGAGCCGAGCGATCCGAGGCGGCAGGTAAGCCCTGCCGATGAACTGGGCGACCTCCGGTCGACTGACCGCGGCGCGTGCGTCCCGACGCAGTCGATAGCGTCGAGTCGCCGCCAATGGCGAGGCTGGCGTCACGCCTCGCGCCGCCGACCATGCTCGCAATCGTTAAGCAAATCGGCTCTAGGCACGCTCGCCGGAAGGACACCGACTCCGCAACCGCCATCGGAGCGCTGACCGACCGGCCGCGTGTGCTATGCTCTCTCGCGTCATCGTCCGCCAACCGGCTCTGAGTGG
>JAAENP010000101.1 GCA_024224155.1 bacterium | reverse complement strand
GGGTGCCAACTGGTGGAGGGCTCGAATCTGATTCGCACGGTCCGCATGGTCAAGTCACCGACGGAGCTCGTCTATGTGCGTCGCGCCGCCGAACTGGCCGACGATTCGCTGGAGGCCATGCTGGAGACTGCCGGTCCCGGTGTCTTCGAGGGCGACATCTCGGCCGCCGGGCAAAGCGTCAACCTCCGGGGCGGCGGCGATTTGCCGCCGTCGGGGCCGGTGCTCGGCTCGGGTGAGCGGGCGCTGTTGATCCGCTCGGCGACCGGCCACCGCAATCTCGACCCGGTCGATCAATTGACCCTCGAATTCGCCTGTACCTATCGCCACTATTGCGCCTGCCTGATGCGCACCGTGGCGATCGGCGAGGGCAATGACCGTCAGCGCCATATGTTCGAGGTGACCCGCGACGCGATGACCGCGATGACCGAGGCGGCGGCCCCTGGGCAGCCCCTTGGCGGCGTCGACGACGCTCATCGCCGGGTCTACGACGCCGCCGGCTTTGGCAGCCACCGCATGTCCGCCTGCGGCTACTCCCTGGGTGCGACCTACAAACCGACCTGGATGGACGTGCCGCCGATGCTCTATTCGGGTAACCCGTTGTTGGCCGCGCCTGGAATGGTGCTCTTCCTGCATGCTATCCTGATCGATGCCGACGCCGGTCAGGCCATGTCATTGGGCCACACCATCGTGATCACCGAGGACGGGCGCGAGGTGCTGAGCCGACTCACCCCAGATTATCACGTCTGCCGCTAGTTCGGTTCCACCACACTAGGGTCTGTTGACAATTAGGGGGATTCCCAAGACCGTCAAAAAGTGATTCAAGCTTCCTTTTGCAGGGAGTTTTGCATGAACAGGGATCGTTTTGCCATCGCTGACGCAGTCTGGGAGAAAGTTTCGCCCCACCTTCCTGGCAAGGTTACAGATTGCGGCGTCACCGCTGCGGACAACCGCTTGTTTCTGGAAGCGGTATTGTGGCGGGTCCGCACGGGCTCGCCGTGGCGCGACCTGCCGATGGCTTTTGGCGACTGGAACAATGCCTTCCAACGCTTTCGCCGTTGGGCGAAAAAGGGCGTGTTCGAGCGCTTGTTCGAGGTTCTCTCGGAACAGCCGGACTTCGAATACGCCCTCATTGACGGCACCATCGTCAGCGTTCACCAGAAGGCGAGCGGCGCAAAAGGGGGACTCGAAATCAGGCCATCGGGCGCTCCAAAGGCGGATTGACCACCAAGATCGTTGCCCTGGTGGACGCCTTGGGGAACCTGGCCCGGTTTGTTCTATTGCCGGGACAGCGCCACGATACCGTCGGCGTCGCGCCCCTCATTCACGATCTTGAGTTTGCGGCCTTGTTGGCCGACAAAGCGTTTGATGTCGATTGGTTGCGGGAAGATCTCGACAAACGCGACGCCTCCGCCGTCATTCCGCCCCGCAGCAATCGCAAGAACCAGTATCAATACGACAAGCACATCTATCGCTGGCGACATCTCGTCGAAAATTACTTCGCCAAGATCAAGGAGTTCCGCGGCATCGCCACGCGATATGACAAGACAGACACAAGCTACGCCGCTAACCTGAACCTCGTCGCCGCGATAATCGCTGCAAGGTAATTGTCAACAGACCCTAGTGTCGTTCCCCAGAAGTTATGACGGGTTGATTTAGGATCATTTGAGGACTGGTAGAGCGGCTGGTTCGATGAAGATTTGAATGGATCGGGCTATTCCTGGCTGTCGTTTGATCAAGCCCTTGGCTTCGAGGGTGAGGACCATTTGATGGACGGAGGGCGGGGTGACTTGGAAATGGCGCTGCATGTCGGCCTCGGCGGGCGGCCTTTTGTTGATCTTCGAATAGGCGTGGATGAAGGCGAGATACTGGCCCTGCTTTTCGCTGAAGATCGCCTCTTGGGGGGGGTGACAGGCATCGGGACTGTGATTCATCAAGACGGCTTTCAAGAAGGAGGCCCCGATGAACATAGTCTATCGTGTCGATTTGAGCCAAGCCGAAGGCTCAGAACTGATGGTGCTCTTGAAGAGCGGCAAGCATGCGGTGCGCAAGATCAAGCGCGCGCAGATCCTCCTGGCGGCCGATGCCGGGTCCAGCGACGGCGAGATCGAGGCCCAGGTGAGGGTCAGCGGCTCGACCGTCTATCGCACCAAGCAGCGCTTTGTGGAAGGCGGCCTGGAGGCCGCCCTGGCCGAGGCGCCGCGCACCGGCAGGCAACGCAAGCTGAGCGGCAAGGAGGAAAGCCTCTTGATCGCCACCGCCTGCTCGACGCCGCCGGTGGGCCGGGCTCGTTGGACATTGGCGCTCTTGGCCGATGCCATGGTCGCGCTCACCGAGCATGAAAAGGTCTCGGAGGAGACCGTACGCCGGCGCCTGGGGGAAAATGCCCTGAAACCCTGGCGCCGCAAGATGTGGTGCATCCCCAAGGTCGACGCGGCCTACGTCGCCGCCATGGAAGATGTGCTCGATCTCTATGGCGAGGCCCCTGATCCCAAGCGTCCGGTGATCTCCTTCGATGAAAGCCCGATCCAGCTGATCGGCGAGGCCAGGCGGCCGATCCCGGCCGAGCCGGGAAGGCCCCGGCGCTTCGATTGCGAGTACAGGAGAAACGGCACAGCCAACCTCTTCGTCTTCCTCGATGTCCATCGGCCCTGGCGCAAGGTCAAGGTCACCGAGCGCCGCACCGCGATCGACTTCGCGGGCTGCATGCGAGACCTTACCGATATCCACTTCCCCGAGGCCGAGAAGATCCGCGTCGTCTTGGACAACCTCTCGACCCATAGCGCCGCTTCCCTCTACAGTGCCTTGCCCGCACCCGAGGCGCGCCGCATCCTGCGCCGCCTGGAATTCCACTTCACGCCCAAACATGCCTCCTGGCTCAATATGGTCGAAATCGAGATCGGCGTCCTCAAAAGCCAGTGCCTCGACCGACGCATCGAAAGCCGCGAAAGGCTCATTACCGAGATAGCCGCCTGGGAAAAACAGCGAAACGACTGCGCCGCGCGCATCAAATGGATGTTCTCAACAGATCACGCCAGAGACAAACTCGCCCGCCTCTACCCAAAACCAAATTTCGAAATCGACGAAACCATCAAAGAGTCATAACTTCTGGGGAACGGTACTAG
>JAAENP010000100.1 GCA_024224155.1 bacterium | reverse complement strand
CGCCTGGTGGCTGGCGCAACGAAGAACCACCAAGAAGTAGTCCCATCTGTGGAAAGGCGACACGGAGTCGAGCTGCAGAGAGCGCACGAGGAGCCAGAGCTTCTTGGCAGCCGCCATGTTGGTGGGTACGGAGTCTCCAACTAGGAAGTGGATGAATCTCCTGCGGCGCCCCGCCGCCGCGGTGCCCTCGTCGGCAGCGTCGTCCTCGGCGGCGTTCAGGGCCTCAAGAAGCCCTCGAAGAACGCAGAAGATGACGAAGCACATGGTGTCTGCGTCCTTTTTGGCCAAGGGCTGCAGATCGGTCAGCCAGGGCGCTCCACTGGACGATGCGTCTATGTGGACGGAGCAGCTATTGTTCTGCACTTTGCTGCTCCGCGACCGACAGATCCGGGGCCGAGCGCGGGTCGAACCCTGGCTCGGCCTCGGAGTCCCGTCGGTCGCGCCTCCGTCAGAGCCTCCTTCGAGAAAGCTCCGCATGCGCAGGGAGGCCTCGTCGTGCAGGTGGCGGAAGCAGACAAAGCCGTGCTCGCTCTGGGCCGCGTAGACCCGGACCGAGTCCCGGCAGAGGCGCCTCAGGACTCGCGCGAACGTGTGCCGGAAAGCGCAGACGGACGATCGGCCGAACGGCGGCGCCGCAGAGAAATTGTAATCCCGAGCGAACTCCTCGACCATGCGGGCGCTCATGGAAGGATCGCACAAAGCGGCCCGCACGATGTTCAAGGCGCTGACTCTGAAGGTGCTCCTTTCTTGCAGTCTCTTCTTGTCGCACTCCAACTTTTTGACCTTGGCTTGCAAGTAGTGGCACCGCCGCCTGAAAGAGCCGATCTTCCAGGACCACCGCTTTCTCTGGAGACGGCCTCCAGGTCGCGGCAGCTCGGCGTCGAGCCGCAGAGCCTGGGCGATGCGGCGGCGGAAGTCCGCGGAAGCCGCGGAGACTTCCGCGTTGTGCCCTAGCGTGGCTTCCTCCCGCTGTTGCGCCGCCTGCAGGGCGGCCGCTGCCGCTTTGTCGGCCTTTGGGGGGAACAAAAAAGGGGGGGGGAAACGCT
>JAAENP010000099.1 GCA_024224155.1 bacterium | reverse complement strand
GCGAGCCCACCCGTACCGGCGACTCGTTGAGGCGATAGGTCACGAAATAGAGGTCAACAACCGTGAGTGGGAACAGCAACAAAGTCGGCGCGGTGATGGTGGTCGGCGGTGGCATCGGTGGAATGCAAGCATCCCTCGATCTGGCCGCCTCCGGTTTCAAGGTCTTTCTAGTTGACCGCAATCCCGCGATCGGCGGCGTCATGGCCCAGCTGGACAAGACCTTCCCCACCAACGACTGTGCCATGTGCACCCTGGCACCGCGGCTGGTGGACGCCGGGCAGCAGATCAACATCGAGAGACTCACCTACTCGGAGATCGAGTCTGTGAAGGGGTCGGCCGGACGGTTCCAGGTGCAAGTGCGCAAGAGGCCTCGCTACGTCGACGAGCTCAAGTGCACCGGCTGTGCTCTCTGCGTCCAGAACTGTCTGGTGAGAAACGATGCCTATCTCGAGGAGCCTGCGGTGCTTCCGAAGCTCGAGATCGACGACGAGACGAAGTCACTCGTCGAGAGACTCGCCGCTGAGTACGAAGGTGGCGCCGAGACCCTGGTGCCGATTCTCCAGGACATCAATGCGGAGCTCAACTGGCTTCCACCGGGAGTCCTGGTGCGGCTGTCTGAGCTCAAGAAGGTACCCCTGGAACGCGTTCTGCGCATTGCCACCTTCTACAAGGCTTTCAGCCTCGAACCCAGAGGCAGGTCGATCATCAGGGTGTGTACCGGAACCGCCTGTCATGTGAAAGGAGCTCCGAGGATTATCGGCCGGTTCCAGAATCAACTGGGGGTCGGTGTGGGAGAGACGACTGCCGACATGGAGTTCACCTTGGAGGAGGTTCGCTGTCTCGGCTGTTGCGGCCTGTCTCCAGTCGTCACGGTGGGCGAGGAAGTACACGGCAAGCTGACTCCGGCGACGGCCGTCGCTCTTGTGAATCGGCGCGCTGCTTGAGGAAGGATCAACAGTGGCAAGAATCAAGCCCGAGGATCTGGAGCGAATCAGGGAGCAGATGGCCAGGACGATGAGCCTGCGGGAAGGAGAAGCGCGGGCCATGGTCACCGTCCACATGGGGACCTGCGGGATCGCAGCCGGTGCCAGGAAGATCATGAGCAAGCTGATGAATCTGCTCGACACGATGGATAGCCCGGACATCATTCTCACGACCTCGGGCTGTGCCGGCCTCTGCAGCCGCGAGCCGATGATGACGGTGGAACTCAAGGACGAGGCACCGATCCAGTACGTGGATCTGGACGAAGCCAAGACGGAGAAGATCTTCCGGAAGCACGTTCTGTCGGGTGAAGTCGTCGGGGAATACGCTCTCGCGCTCGGCAGCGAGCGCGTCGGCTAGGAAGGAGCCTACAAGGGAGTCTGTCCAATGAAGGCGTATCGGACGCACCTGATGCTCTGCGCTGGAACCGGCTGCGTATCGAACAAGGCCTTCAAGGTCAAAGCGGCTCTGAAGGCGCAGCTCAGAGCTCACAACCTCGAGGACGAAATCGGCGTCGTGTTGACGGGCTGCAACGGATTTTGCGCTCAGGGACCGGTGATGGTGGCCAAGCCGGAAGGAATCTTCTACCAGCTGTTGAGCGAAGAAGCCGTCCCCCATCTGGTGGAAGAGCATTTCCTCAAGGGAAGGCCGGTCAGGGAGTTGATGTTCACTCCTCCCGGTGAGGAACTGCCGGTTCCCAGAGTCAGTGACATCGGATTCTTCAGCAAGCAAAGGCTGATTGCGCTGCGCAACCGGGGAATGATCGATCCGGAGCGGATCGACGAGTACATCGCTCGCGACGGATACAGAGCCTTGCTCAGGGCGGTGACGGAGATGACGCCCGAAGAGATCATCGGGGAGATCAAGAAATCCGGGCTGCGAGGGCGAGGAGGCGCCGGATTCCCCACTGGGCTCAAGTGGGAGATCTGCCGGAGCTCTCCAGGCGACGCCAAGCACATCATCTGCAATGCCGATGAAGGCGATCCTGGCGCTTTCATGGACCGCAGCATCATCGAGTCCGATCCCCATTCGGTTCTGGAGGGAATGGCCATCGGGGCGAGAGCAATCGGCGCATCGCGCGGACACATCTATATCCGCTACGAGTATCCGTTGGCACGCCAGAGGCTGATCAAGGCGATCGAGCAGGCCCGCGATTACTGCCTCCTGGGCGAGGACATCCTCGGCTCGGGCTTCAACTTCGATATCTCGATCACTCGTGGAGCCGGAGCCTTTGTGTGCGGCGAGGAGACTTCCTTGATCGCTTCCCTGGAAGGCCGCCCGCCCGAGCCACGGGTGCGACCGCCTTTCCCTGCCGTAAAAGGCTTCGAGGAAGAGCCCACCAACATCAACAACGTCGAGACCTGGGCCAACGTCCCCGAGATCATCAACCGCGGAGGAAGCTGGTTCAGTGGCATTGGAACCGAAAGGAGCAAAGGCACGAAGGTCTTCGCACTCGTCGGCAAGGTGAAGAACACGGGACTGGTCGAGGTCCCGATGGGGACAACACTGCACGAGATCGTCTACGACATTGGAGGCGGGATCGCCAACGACAAAAAGTTCAAGGCGGTGCAGACCGGAGGGCCGTCCGGTGGCTGCATCCCCGCTTCCCTGCTCGACCTGCCTATCGACTACGAGAAGCTCGCCGAAGCCGGCTCGATCATGGGCTCCGGCGGCATGATCGTGCTCGACGAAGACACCTGCATGGTGGACGTCGCCAGATACTTTCTGGAGTTTCTCAGAGGTGAGTCGTGCGGCAAGTGCACCGCCTGCCGTGAAGGCGTCGAGGTCATGCACGGGCTGCTTACCAAGATCTGTGCCGGCGACGGGGAAGAGGGTGACATCGAGCTCCTCGAGGAGCTCTCGGAGGCGGTCAAGGATGCCTCGCTTTGCGGTCTGGGCAAGACCGCTCCGAATCCGGTCCTCAGCACCATCCGCTGCTTTCGGGACGAGTACGAAGCGCACATCCGCTACAAGCAGTGTCCGGCGGCAGTCTGCAGGGGCGTCGCCTCGTCGCCCTGTCAGCACACTTGTCCCATCGACCAGGATGTGCCCACCTACATCGGTCTAATCGCTCAGGGAAGGTTCGAGGAGGCCGTTGCCGTTGTTCGCAGAAAGAACCCGCTGCCCGGTGTCTGCGGCCGCGTCTGTGACGCCAGCTGCGAGCTGAAATGCCGCTGTGGCGAAGCCGACGGCGAACCGATCTCGATCCGGGCACTCAAGAGATTCCTCGCCGACTACGAGCGCGAGAACCGCCTCGACGTCGTGCCACAAGCGCCCGAGAGAAGGCCCGAGCGGGTTGCCATTGTCGGCTCCGGTCCAGCCGGCCTGACCTGCGCCCACTATCTGGCCGTCCAGGGATACGGCGTCACCATCTTCGAGTCCCACTCGCGGGCAGGCGGCATGCTGGCGGTAGGGATCCCAGAGTACCGGCTGCCCAGAGAGGTCCTGGACTACGAGCTCGACGTGATCAAGAGGCTGGGAGTCGAGATCAGGACCGACACCTCCGTCGGGACGGATGTAGCACTATCCGAGATCCGTGAGCGGTATCAGGCTCTATTTCTCGCCACGGGAGCACATCAGGGATTGAAGCTGCAGATTCCGGGCGAGGGGGCTTCGCCTCGGGTCATGGATGCGGTGGAGTTCCTGCGCTCGGTCAATCTCGGCGAGCATTTCGACATCGGTGACAAGGTGGCGGTGATCGGGGGTGGAAACGCCGCCGTCGATGCAGCGCGGACCGCCAGACGGTTGGGCAAGGCGGTGACGATCATCTACCGGCGAACCAGAAAAGAGATGCCCGCGCAACGGGACGAGATCGAGGAACTCGACAGAGAGGGAATCGAGGTCCAGTGTCTGGTGTCGCCGGTGAAAGTGCTTACCGAGCACGGGCAACTGAGAGGTGTCGAGTGTCGACGGATGAGGTTGGGAGCGGTGGATCAGAGCGGCCGAAGACGGCCCGTTCCGATCGAAGGATCCGAGTTCACGGTCGAGGTCGACACCTTGATCCGAGCGATCAGCCAGAAGCCGGAGATCGAGCTTCTCGCGGATGAGCTAAAGCTCAAGCTGTCGCGTTGGGGCACCGTGGAGGTCGATCCGGAGACCCTCTTCACGGGAATCGACGGTGTTTTTTCCGGTGGCGACGTGGTCAGCGGGCCCAACGCGGTGGTTCCCGCCATGGCGGACGGAAAGCTCGCCGCCCGGATGATCCACAGATACTTCCAGGGCCTGCCCCTGGAGAGAGAGTACAGCGTGACCCGGCCGGCCTTCGACGTGGAGCTCATCGAGTTGGCGGAGGAGGAGATCGAGACGCTCCGGCGGCCGCTGATGCCAGTGCTGCCACCAGACGAAAGGGTCACGAGCTTCCATGAAGTTCAGCTCGGTCTGACCCCGGAGATGGCGATCGCAGAAGCCAAGCGCTGTCTCCGATGCGATAAGGAGAGCGCGCAAGCCGCAGAAGCGCTGCAGAGTCCGCCAGCCGAGCCGAGAAGCGCAGACGCAATGGACTCACCCGTCAATCCGGGCGGAGGAGTAGGAGCATGACGCTCGACGATGTGAGGAGGATTCTCGGCGCGGGGATGATCTCAACCTCCGCCGTGGGCGAGATTCAGGAGCCCTGTTTTGACGAGATTCGCAAGGCTCTCAAGGACCAGAACGGTGGAAAAGCCTTGGTGAACTGAAATGCAGGACCTCTCGCTACACATTCTCGACGTCGTGGAGAACTCGGTTGCCGCTTCGGCCGAGACGATCGAGATCTCGATCGTCGAGAGCACCGCAAGCGACCTCCTCCGGCTCGAGATCAGAGACGACGGCAAGGGTATGGACGACGAGATGAGGCGAAAAGCACTGGATCCCTTCTTCACCACCAGAACCACACGACGGATCGGCCTCGGCCTGCCGCTGCTGGCCCAGGCCGCTCGCGAAAGCGGCGGCAGTCTCGAGCTCGAGTCTGCGCCCGGCAAGGGTACGACCGTCAGGGCGGAGTTTCAGCTCAGCCACCCGGATCGAAAACCCCTGGGAGACATGGCGGCGACCCTGGGCGCGATTCTCGCAGGCAGACCCGAATTGGACTTGCGATTCGAATACGAAAGAGACGGTGAGACCGTTGCCTGTCTGGACAGCCGCCAGCCCGCGGCGACAGGGCCGGAGTAGACCATGGTCAGTCTGAAAATCGACGGCAAGGAAGTAGCGGTCGAGGAAGGATCGACTCTTCTCGAGGCCGCGGAGACGTTGGGCATCCGCATCCCCACCCTCTGCCATCACAGGTCTCTCGCGCCCTACGGCGCCTGCCGTCTTTGTCTGGTCGAGTTGGAGGGTCCGAAGCCGAGCCTCCAGGCGTCCTGCGTCTACCCCGTGCAAGAGGGTCTGGTGGTCAAGACGGACACTGAGAGAGTACTCCGAACTCGCAAGATGATGATGGAGCTCCTATTGGCGCGGTGTTCCGAGATCGAGCCGATTCGGCAGCTCGCTCGAGAGCTCGGCGTGGAGGGGACACGGTTCCCCAAGAAGCAAGAGGACTGCATCCTTTGCGGCCTCTGCGTCAGGGTCTGCCAGGAGAGGATGGGGGTTGGAGCGATCGACTTCGTCGGCCGGGGGACCGAGAAGCTGATCGCTCCCGCCTACGACCGGCACTCCGAGAGGTGCATCGTTTGCGGCGCCTGCAAGGTGGTCTGCCCGATCGAGACGGTGGACCTGACGCGGGTGACCGCCAAAGAGCCCCGGCCGATCACCGCCGCCTTCGACCTGGGGCTGTCGCCGCGGCCGTCGATCTACATTCCCTATCCCCAGGCTGTTCCCCGCGCCGCGGTGATCGATGCCGCCACCTGCATGCACTTGCGCGGCCAGCCGGGGGACCTGTGCCGGGCGTGCGAAGCTTTCTGCGACGCCAAGGCGATCGACTTCACCCAGAAGGAGGAAACCAGAGACATCGACGTCGGTGCCGTGATTCTGGCGCCGGGATTCGAGCTCTTCGATCCCGAGCTGGTCCAGGAGTACGGCTACGGTCGCTATCCCAACGTCGTCTCCAGCCTCCAGTTCGAGCGTATCCTCTCGGCCAGCGGTCCATTCGAGGGCAGGGTGCTGCGACCGTCGAATCTGGAGCCGCCCAAGAAGCTCGCCTTCATCCAGTGTGTCGGCTCGCGCGAGACCAACGGCAGGAACTACTGCTCCTCGGTCTGCTGCATGTACGCGACCAAGCACGCGCTCATCGGCATGGAGCACGAGAAAGATCTCGAGTGCACGATCTTCTTCATCGACATGCGCGCCTTCGGCAAGGGGTTCGACGCCTACTACGAGCGAGCTGTAGAGGCCGGCGTCCGCTACGTTCGCTGCAAGCCATCGGCGATCCACGAGGACCACGCCACCCACAACCTGCGTCTGGTCTACCAGGACGAGGGCAAGGATCTGGTCACGGAAGAGTTCGACCTGGTGGTCCTCTCCTGCGGGCTGGCGCCTTCGGCGGGCGTGCAGCAACTCGCCGAACAGTTCGGCGTCGAGCTCGACGAGCACGGCTTCTGCGCCACCGACGGCTTCTCCCCCGTGGAGACCTCGGCACCCGGAGTCTTCGCCTGCGGTCCGTTCACCGAGCCGAAGGACATCCCGGAGACGATCATGCAGGCTTGCGGCGCAGCTTCCAAGGCCATGGCGCTCCTCAACAAAGAGCGCGGCTCGCTCATTACCCACACCGAGTACCCGCCCGAAAAGGACGTCAGCGGTCAAGAGCCGCGAATCGGCGTCTTCGTCTGCCACTGCGGCAAGAACATCGGCGGCGTCGCCAACGTGCCATCCATCGTCGAGTACGCAAAGACCCTTCCCGACGTGGTCCACGCCGAGGACAACCTCTACACCTGCTCGGTGGACACGCAGCTTCGGATCCGGCAGATGATCGAGGAGCACGACCTTAACCGGGTGGTGGTGTCCTCATGCAGCCCCCGCACTCACGAGGCACTGTTCCGTGACACCTGCCGCAAGGGAGGACTCAACGAGTATCTGTTCGAGATGGCCAACATCCGCGACCAGAACACCTGGGTACACATGCACGAGCCTGAGAAGGCGACCGAGAAGGCCAAGGATCTGACGCGAATGGCGGTGGCCAAGGCCCGCCTGCTCGAGCCGCTCTCCCGCATCAAGGTGGCGGTCAACCATGACGCTCTGGTCATCGGTGGCGGCATGGCCGGCATGACCGCCGCTTTGGACCTGGCCGGGCAGGGCTTCGAGGTTCATCTGGTCGAGAAAGAAGACCGGTTGGGCGGCAACCTCCGCAACGTCCACTACCAGCTCGCAGGGACGGACCCGCAGAAGCACCTCGACCACACCATCGCCGAGGTCAGAGGCCATCCGAAGATCGATCTCCATTTGAAAAGCAGGCTGACGGAGATCAACGGCTACTACGGCAACTTCGAATCGAAGATCACCAACGGCACCAACGGCTCTGAACCCGCGACCGTCCAGCACGGAGTCGTCATCCTGGCCACCGGCGCCGAGGAGCGAAAGCCCACCGAGTACCTCTATGGCGAGGAGGCAGGCGTTCTGACTCAGAACGAGCTGGAGAACGCCCTCGCGAATGGGGATCCCTCGGTCAAAGACCTGCGCTCGGTCGTCATGATCCAATGCGTCGGCTCACGCGAGCCCGAGCGGCCGTGGTGCAGCCGCATCTGCTGTTCACACGCGGTCAAGAACTCCCTCAAGCTCAAGGAGTTGAGCCCCGAGACCGAGGTCTACGTCCTCTACCGGGATATCAGAACCTACGGGACGCGCGAGAAGTACTTCGGTCAGGCGCGGCAAGCGGGTGTGCGGTTCCTGCGCTACGACACGGATAGAAAGCCGCGGGTGGAAAAGGTCGGGGAAACGTTCCAGGTCACGACCTACGATCGCATGCTCAACCGGGAAATCCGCCTCGAACCGGACCTGGTGGTGCTGTCGACCGGAATCATCCCCCGAGATGACGCCGACGAACTGGCCAAGATGCTCAAGATCTCCCAGAGTCAGGAGAAGTTCTTTCTCGAAGCGCACATGAAGCTGCGGCCCGTCGACTTCGCCACCGAGGGGGTCTTCATGTGCGGTCTGGCGCACTGGCCAAAAGCGGTCGACGAGTCCATCGCTCAGGCCGGCGCCGCCGCATCGCGGGCGGCCACCATCCTGTCGCAGGACGAGCTCGACCTGGAGGGTGCGGTATCGACGGTCTACGACCCCAACTGCGACGGCTGTGCCTACTGTGTCGGCCCCTGCCCCTACAACGCGATCACGCTTATCGAGTACATGAGCGACGGGACGGTCAAGAAAACCGTGGAGGTCAACGAATCCCTCTGCAAGGGCTGCGGCTCCTGTCAGGCGACCTGCCCGAAGCAGGGCATCTTCGTCAAGCACTTCCGGCTCGAGCAGATCGAGGCGATGGTGAACGCCGCTTTACAGAATTGAGGACTCTCGGCAAATCTCAGAAAAAGCCAAAGGAGTTTTATGACGAGCGACAACGGCTTCGAGCCACTGATCATCGGATTCTGCTGCAACTGGTGCGCCTATGCCGGAGCGGATCTGGCGGGCGTGTCGAGAACGCAGTACCCGGCCAACATCCGCGTCATCCGCGTGATGTGCTCGGGGATGATCCACCCGAATCTGGTGGTCAACGCGCTCACCAACGGCGCCGACGGCGTTCTGGCCTGTGGGTGACACCTGGGCGACTGCCATTACCTGGATGGTAATGAGAAAGCCCAGCAGCGATCGGAAGCGATCGAGCTGATCCTCGAGGATCTCGGGATCGAGCCGGAGAGATTCCGACTCGAGTGGGTCTCGGCGTCCGAATCCCAGCGCTTCGCCGAGATCGTCGAGAGTTTCACCGACGAGATCAAAGATCTTGGTCCGAGTCCTTATTCCTAGGAGGCGTTGAAAGGGGTTCGACATGGCTGAACCGAAAGCTCGCATCATCGACGGCAAGAAGTTCATGTGGGACGGAAGGGAGTACGAAAGCAGAGCCGAGGCCGACGGGGCCAGGAAGGAGTATGAGAAGGAGAGTTTCGAGACCCGGATTGTCGAAGAAGACGAAAAGCTAGAGATCTACACCAGGCGAGTCGCGAGTGAGGTCGTGGTCGAAGGGTCGCCGCCGGTGTAGCGATGACGTATTCAGCTATTCCTCGAGAAAAGGAGGTGCATCAATGGCTGTGACAGTGGCTTCTGAGTGGCTCAACGCATGCTCCGGCTGCGAGATATCGATTCTCAACGTCGGCGAGCCAATCCTCGACCTGATACCGGAGAAGCTCGAGCTCGTGCACATACCGGCGCTGGTCGA
Organism: bacterium; assembly: GCA_024224155.1. Lineage (NCBI taxonomy): Bacteria > bacterium. The sequence continues at coordinate 64,851 of JAAENP010000099.1, read as the reverse complement.
CAGCAAGTACTTCGGCTCACTGGGAGACGGTGACAAGCTCACCTTGCCCAAGGCAACGGTGGGCCTGGTCTCCGGCGGAGTGCGCAACGCCGAACACGAGGAGGTCCTCAAGGAGATGCGCGAGAAGGTGGACATTCTCATCGCGCTCGGGACCTGCGCGACCAACGGCGGCATCCCGGCGCAGGCCAACATGTTCAGCAACGAGGACACCCTCGACAAGGTCTACCGCGGCTGCCCCACCCACGACGCGGCGGAGACTCCGGCCGATGTCGTGCCGTGCTACACGGAGAACGTCAAGGCGATCGACGAGGTCGTCACGGTCGACATCTTCATTCCCGGCTGCCCGCCCCACCCCGACTGGATCGCCGACGCGTTGCTGGCGCTTCTCGACGGCAAAACCGAATGGTCGCTGCCGGAACGCAGCGTCTGCGACACCTGTCCGATGATCCGAGAGGAGAAGTCGGGCGGAGGTGCGATCAAGCGACCGCTCGAGAACTTCGATTACGATCCGGACCAGCCCCTCGACAAGATGCGCTGCATCATGGAGCAGGGTTATCTCTGTCTGGGCGCCGTGACGCGAGCCGGTTGCGCAGGCAAGGAGGGGGTGCCGCGCTGCATCTCGGCTCGCCGGTCGTGCCGCGGTTGCTTCGGTCCGATCCGCAAGGGCTCCAAGCCGCTGGTCGAGATGATGGGCGCGATGGCGTCGGTGGGCCTCGAGGCCAGGAGCGTGATCGACCGACGGGCGATGCTCAACCGCTTTGTCGGCGCCCACGGGAACCTGAGGCCTCTACCGGCTCGCCGCAAGTAGGCGCGGTCGAATGCGCAATCATTCTTTCCGAGGGAGGTTCTAGATCATGGGACAAACCATCAACATCCAACCGATCACCCGGATCGAGGGGCACGCGCGAGTAGCGATCGAGCTCGACGATGCGGGGAACGTCAACGACGCCAGGTTCCACGTGATGGCGCTGCGCGGCTTCGAGAAGTTCTGCGAGGGCCGGCCGGTCGAGGAGATGCCACGCATCGTCAACCGTATCTGCGGCATCTGTCCGTGGAATCACCATCTGGCCTCGGTCAAGGCCGCCGATCGCGTCTTCGGGGTCGAGCCGCCCCCGACCGCGGTCAAGTTGCGTCGACTGGCCCAGCACCTGGCCTGGATCCCGGACAAGCTGCTGCACTTCTACTTCCTGGCCGCGCCGGATTTCGTCCTCGGGCCCGATGCCGACCCGGCGGTCCGCAACGTCATCGGCATCGCCAAGGAGGCCCCCGAGCTGGCTCGCAAAGTGGTCCAGCACCGCTACCGCGGCGCCATGCTGCTCGAGAAGTGGCTGGGCAAGGTCATCCATCCGGTGGCGGCGGTCGCCGGCGGTTTCTCTCGGCCGCTGCTCGAAGAGGAGCGCCTGGAGTTCTTGGCCGAGACCAGAGAGCAGCTCGAGTTCGCCAAGTTCTCGATCGACTACGCCAAGACCGAGGTCTTCCCCAAGTACCTCGACACGGTCAAGACCCTGGGCGTCATCAACACCGGCTTTATCGGCACGGTGACCGACGACGGTACCCACGACATCTACGACGGCAAGATCCGTCTGATGAAGCCCGACGGTACCTTCGACGACTTTGCCTATGAGGACTACACGGACCACATCGGCGAGCACATCGAGCCCTGGAGCTACGCCAAGATGCCCTTCGCCAAGCGCTGGGCGAACGGGCAGTTCTCGATGGATCTGGACGACCCGCTGGGGATCTACCGCAGCAACGCGCTCTCCCGCATCAACGTCTGCGAGCGGATTAGCACTCCGGAGGCACAGCAAGAGCTCGAGCTGTTCCGTGCCGAGTTCGGCCGGCCGGCGCAGCTGACGCTCCTCTATCACTGGGCGCGCCTGATCGAGCTGGTCCACAACTGCGAGCGGGCCATCGAGCTGCTCGAAGATCCGGAGATCACCGGCCGCGACATCCGCGCCCAGGTGGAGGTCCGGGCCGGCGAGGGCGTGGGATGCGTCGAGGCGCCGCGTGGGACCCTGATCCACCACTACTCCGGCGACGACGACGGTATGATTGCCAAGGCCAACCTGATCGTGGGTACTACCCATAACCAGGCGCCCATCAACATGTCGATCAAGCAGGCGGCTTCGGCGTTGATCAAGGACGCCAACTACGATCAGGGACTTCTCAACAGAGTGGAGATGGCCATACGCGCCTATGATCCGTGACTGAGCTGTGCCACCCACCGCCTGGATGGCGGCATGGATCTGGAGATCAGCCTGGTCGACAGCGAAGGAGAAGAGATCGAGAGACTGCGAAACTTCTAGATGTTCAAGGAGATCGAGACCAAGAGGGTGCTGATCTTCGGCTGCGGCAATGTACTGCTGGGCGATGACGGCTTCGGACCGGCGGTGATCGAGAGGCTGCGCGAACGGGGCGATCTCCCCGACGACGCTCACCCCGAGGACGTGGGCACCAGCATTCGCGGCATCCTATTCGACATCGCCCTCCTCGACCGCCGTCCCGAGCACATCATCGTTCTCGACGCGGTCGACAAGCCCGAGCGTGCGCCGGGAGAGGTATTCGAGATCTCGGTGGATGAGATCCCAGAAAAAAAGATCGCCGACTACTCATTTCACCAGTTCCCCACCACCAATCTCCTCAAGGAGCTTCAAGACGCGAGCGGCATCCGGGTCACCATCGTGGCGGCCCAGACCGCCGCCGAGCTCGAGGAGGTACGACCGGGGCTGTCCGAACCGATGCGGAGCGCGGTTACCGAGGCTGCGGATCTCGTGATCCGAATGCTCCGCCCCTGACGGAGAACACCATGCAGAGAAAACGAGTACTTCTGGTGGACGACGATGCCGTGTTCGTTGACGCGCTAAGCGCCGTTCTGGAGACCCGCTTCGACGTCGTGACTGCGGCCAATGGGACCGAGGCCTTGGTCCAGCTTCAACGCGAGAGACCAGATGTTCTGGTGCTGGACGTGATGATGAACCATCTGTCCGAGGGGTTCGACGTGGCCCGTAGAGTCAAGGCCGATCCGGAGACCAGCCATATTCCGGTGATCATGCTCACCGCCGTGGACCAGGTCTACGACTTCCGGATGGAGGTCCAGGACTCTTACGTTCCCCACGACCGCTATCTGGAGAAGCCCGTCGCACCCGAGACTATGCTGGAGGTGATCGAGGACGTCCTGGCGCCCCGGCGAGCCTGAAAGCACAGCGGGATCTCCAGCCGGCGCTCTGCCGGCGCTCAAGGCTGATCGGAATGCAAGCTCTCACGCTTCCCCCCGAGTTTTTGGAACGGCTGCGCTGGTTCGAGAAGCTCCGCTGGCTGGCGGCCGGCGGGCTGGCCGCTGCATCCCTGCTTGGAGACCTCCTGGAGCTACCCCATCTGTGGCCGAGCCTGCTGATCGTCGCCGTCATTGTGGGCGCCTACAACTTCTGCTTCCACTTCTTCCTTCGCAAGCAGCGCGAGAGTTACTCGGATACTCGGTTGAAGGTGCTCGGCATCACCGAGATCCTTCTCGACCTCACGATGCTGCTGGTGACCGTGCACTTCACCGGCGGCCTGGCAAGCCCGGCCTTGATCTTCTTCGTCTTTCACATGGCCATCGGCACGACGATGCTGTCCACTCGAACGATGTACGAGATCGCGGCCGGGGCTTGCGCCGGTGCGGCCGCTCTCCATCTTGCGGAATCATACGGCCTGCTGGCGCGTCAGACCCTCGATCCTGCCGCTCCGGCCTGCGGCCGGTTGTGCGACTTCAACTTGGCGGCGCTCATCGTCGCGCTTTTCGGGATCGTCTATCTGATGGGCACCGTCACCGAGCGATCCAAGCTGAAGAGTGTCGAGCTTCGGGAAACCACTCTGCAATTGCGGAGAAAAACCGTCCGGCTCGAGCACGTGTTGAACGAGATCCGAGACCTCGAACACAGGAAGTCGCACTACATGCGGATCTCGGCGCACCAGTTGCGCTCTCCGCTTGCCACCGTCAAGACTTTGCTCGAGGTACTCACACAGGGCTTCGTAGATCCCCGCTCACAACGAGGAGGAAGGTTGCTGTCGGGTGCTGTCGAGCGGGCCGATCATCTGCTGGCGATCGTCAACGATCTCCTGGAGCTGGCCAAGATCCGGGAAGGGCAGGAGCGGGCACCGTGGACTCGCGGAGTGGACATCAACGACATCCTCGCCGCGGCGCTGGATTCCCTCGAGCCCTTCGCCAGGAGCCGCGGTGTCCGTCTCATCTCCAACCTCGAGGGAAGGCCGATACTGCGCTGGGGCGTGCCGCCCGACCTTCGCTTCGCGTTCGACAACTTGATCGACAACGCGATCCGCTACTCTCGCCCCGAGGGCGAGGTCAAGGTATCGGTGGTCCCGGCTGGAGAGCGGACCACGATCACCGTGGCGGACCAGGGCATCGGTATCCCTGAGGATCTCCAGCCCGGGGTGTTTCTGGAGTTCGTTCGCGGACCCGAGGCGAAACACCTTGAACCCAACGGAACAGGTCTGGGGCTGACCATCGTCAAGGCCGCCATCGAGCTGCACGGCGGAAGCGTCGCCCTGTCGAGCCAACAAGGCGCTGGAACGAAGATCACGGTGTCACTGCCCCTGCGCAACTCACTTCCGGCCGAGGCCCGCGCAGCGGCCGCCGTGGCCCCCTGAGCTGGGAAGCTTCGTCTCTCTCCCGGTCAGCAGATCCAACGCACTTGCGCTTCGATCGATCCATCACCTTAGCGTCCACGACGAAGAGACGGCCCACCCGACGGAGGGGTGCTCGAGACTACCCTGCCGGGTCTTGCCCGGATTCGAAACTGGGTTTAGTTAGGGAGTTAGAAAGGAGTATCTCCCAGGACGGGATTCGCTCCAGGGAGGTGACGATGCCCATTCCTCAACCGCCTCTCGGGTCGGCCGACCGGCGCGACCTCGGCCGGGGGGACTCTCCGGGAACAACTGTCGGCATTCGTCGCCGTGGTTGCATTGCAGGAAACCTGTTCTCGGTCGAATCCGGCACCCAGAGATGAGGCCCAAGATCAGTCACAGACTCATGGCGGCCGTGGCGGCTACTACCCTTCTCGCCTTCGGCCTTTTCGTCGTGTGGCTGATCGGATCTCAGCACGCGGCCATGACCTCGGAGATCGAGCTCCAGGCCAATCAGCTCAGCGAGACAATCAAGAGCAGCACCCGCTACGCGATGCTCAGGAATCGACCCGACCAGGTGCACGAGATCATCGACACCATCGGCCGACAGGAGGGCATCGACCGAGTGCGGGTCTTCAACAAGGAGGGCGAGGTCTCCTACGCCGACGACAAACTGCTGATCGGCACCTTCGTCGACAAGGACGCGGAGTCTTGCTACGCCTGTCATGCCGCTGACGCACCACTCGAGCGGTTGTCGATGAGCCAACGCACTCGTACCTTCATGACCGAAAACGGCTTCCGCACGTTGGGGATCATCAACCCTATCTATAACGAGACAAGCTGTTCTAACGGTGAATGCCACGCGCACCCTGCGGCTCAGACGGTCCTCGGTGTCCTGGACGTGACGATGTCGCTGGAAAGCGTCGACCGCCACATGGCCGCAAACAGGAACAGAGCGCTGATCCTGGTTCCAAGCGCCATCCTTGCCGCCAGCGCAATCATCTGGATCTTGTTCCGCTTCCTCGTCGACAAGCCGTTGCTGCAGCTCTTGAAAGCCACCGATGCGGTGGCTTCGGGCAATCTGGACTACAAGCTCGAGGTCAAGCGCAACGACGAGTTCGGCCAGCTCGACGAGTCCTTCAACACAATGACCGAGAAGCTGGCTGAGGCGCAAAAGCAGATCTACCAGTCCAACAAACTGGCGTCGCTCGGTCAGCTCACGGCCGGAATCGCGCACGAGATCAACAACCCTCTGACCGGAGTTCTGACCTACAGCAGCTTCCTGCTCAAACGCGCACCCGACGATTCAGAAACGAAGCAAGACCTCGTGACCGTTGTTCGCGAGGCCAAGAGGTGTCGCGAGATCGTCAAGGGCTTACTCGATTTCTCACGACAAGCACCGACCCACAAGACCTACATAGACTGCAACCAGGTTATAGAGCGATCACTCGACATCGTCGACAACCAACTCAGTGTCGGCAATATCGGAGTCACCAAGACCCTGCAGCCGGAGCTCCCCAGGGTGATGGGAGATGGAAACCAACTCGTACAGGTGCTGATCAACCTGCTCGTCAACGCCGCAGACGCCATCGGTGAAGGGGGCGGCGAGATCTTCATATCCTCCGACGTCATGGACCCGGAGAACGGCCGGCAGGTCGAGATCAAGGTAGCAGACAGCGGTTGCGGAATTCCGCGCGACCACATCGACAGGATCTTCGAGCCTTTCTTCACGACCAAAGCCACCGAAGGTACCGGTCTGGGGCTGGCGGTTGTCTGGGGGATTGTCCAGGAGCACGGCGGCACGGTGTCGGTCAACAGCAAGCCCGAGCGCGGCACGACCTTCACGCTGCTTCTTCCGGCAGAGCCCGGAACCGGCTTGACCGACGCCGAGGAGGCCCGATGACCCGACGGATCGACGTTCTGGTCGTCGAGGACGAGCCGGTAGTGGTAGCCGCCGCTCGGAAGATCCTCAGAGAGGACGATCTGGAGGTCGTGACGGCGAACGACGTCAACGAGGCCTGCGAGATCCTGCGAGATACTCGATGCCGCCTGGTTCTATCGGACCTCAAGCTTCCCGGAGCCTCGGGCTTCGACCTCCTCGAGCTGATTCAAGACCGTTGGCCCGACATCGAGGTGGTGGTGATCACCGGCTACGCGACGCTCGACAACGCCCTGATGACGTTTCGCAAGGGCGGCTTCGACTTCGTCGCCAAGCCCTTCGACATCGGCGAGCTCTTGGGGGTCGTGCGACGGGCCCTCGAGTTCTCAGACAAGAAGCTCGGAACCGCACCGGGCACGGCCGGCAGTGGGATCGGCGCCGTGCCGGGCGCGCCCAGCTACTTTCTCGGTCGACACTCGTGGGCCAGACTGGACTCCGACGGCTCGGCTACTCTCGGCCTGGCCGAGACGTTCCCGGACCTGCTCGGCGAAATCGAAACGATCGAGTTGCTCGAGCCCGAACAGCGCACGATGCAAGGCAGACTTCTCGCCCGGATTCTCACTCCCGGGGAGATAGTCCACCGGGTCAGGTCTCCGCTGAGCGGCATCGTACTGACCGCCAATCCGCTGATCCGCGACTCGATCGAGCTCATCAATCGAGATCCGTTCGGCAAGGGCTGGCTGACCCGGATTATCCCCGACAACCTCGACCGCGAGCTCGATTTCCTCGATCAACGCTGGCTTCAGATGGAGTAGCACCATGGTTGCAGTTCTCGTCATCCTCACAGTTGTTGTCTTCTTTCTCGTCGACCTGGCACTGCGCGTGTCGCTCAAGAAGATCGAGCAGTCTCGCCAGCGCAGAGAGCGGGAGAAGGCGCTGGACATCGGACTCAAGCTCGAGTTCGCAGACGAGGCCCGGAGTCTGAAGCGGGTGACCGTCGAAAAGCCCAAGGCCAGAATCCTGGCGATCGACGACGAACCGGTAATCCTCGACAGCTTCCGCAAGATCCTCGTCCTGGCAGGCTACTCGGTGGACACCGTCGAAACGGGCCAAGAGGCTCTGAGCCTGTTACGAAAGAACGACTACGACTTCGTCTTCACCGACTTGAAGATGCCGGGTCTCGACGGGTTGGACGTCACCAAGGCCTCGAAGCATCTGAGACCCGACATCGACGTCGTGATGATCACCGGCTATGCCACGATCGAGTCCGCGGTCGACGCGATGAAGTACGGCGCCATGGACTATGTGCAGAAACCGTTCACCGAGGACGAGTTGGTCGATTTCACCGACCAACTCGTCATCCGGCGCCAGGACCGAATCGAGCGGCAGACCCCACCCAGGGTGCGCCTGGTCACCGCCTCGTCTCAAGAATCCGAGTCCAATCATGTGGTCAACGTTCCCGGCGGCATCTTCGTCTCGCCCCATCACACCTGGGTGAGCGTCGAAGTCAACGGCGAAGCCCGAATCGGCCTTGACGACTTCATTCACAAGTCGCTCGGACCGACGGACGACATCACCTTCCCCGATCCGGGCACCAAGGTCAGAAAGGGGGCACCACTGTTTACGATCTCGAGGGGCGAGCGCTCGCTCACCTTTCCTTCGCCACTGGACGGAAAGATCACGCGGGCAAACCACGAGCTCACCTATCACCTCGACCTGCTCAGGCGCCGTCCCTACCAGCTGGGCTGGATCTGCTCGGTCGAGCCCGACAACCTGAGTGCGGATCTGACCGAGCTGACTATCGGCTGCGATGCGGTGCCCTGGTACGAGCAGGAGATCGTGAAACTTCGTTCCGCTGCGCAAGCTCTCGAACAGGAAGCGGGCGACGCGCAGGAGCCCGGCGCAAACGAGGAGAGTCGCTCCTTCGACCTCGCGTGGTCCGCTTTCGCCCACGCCTTCCTGAACTCGCAAGCCGCATGACCGGCGGTCGGAAGCATCGGACGAGCCGAAGAAAAATGTTCGCGTTCCGCCCAGCCGTCGTCCTGACCGCTCTTCTGATGGCGCTGCCGGCCGAAAGCCAATCCCCGGAGCTCGATCGCGAGCCGCCCGAGGTCATCACCAGTTTCACGGTCGCGGGAACCGTCGACTTTCCTCACTCGATGCACGCCTCCGATTTCGAGATCGAATGTGTTACCTGCCATCACGAGACCAACGCCGCGGCACTGAGCATTCCCCATCAGGAGTACTTCGATGACTTCTGGATCGAGTGCCAGACCTGTCACCTGTCCGAAGCTCCGCCCGCCTCTCCTCAGGCCTGCTCAGCCTGCCACCACTCGTCACCCACCACCATTGCCGACGAGACCCTGAGTGCCAAGGTCGTCATTCACCGGAGTTGCTTCGAATGCCACGAAGGCGGCACCGGCCGAGACGCGTCACGCGGTTGCAGCCTCTGCCACAAGGCAGACGCTTCCGACGCGAAAGAAGGGGATCAGCATGGATAGGAGAGGGTTTCTCAAACTCGCCGGAGCGGCCGGAGCCGCGGCGGCTACCGGGCCGGCCAGAGCTGACTCCCCTCCGGAACCGGACAGCCCTGAGTTCTGGGGCGTTCTCGTCGACACCACCCGCTGCATCGGCTGCCGCGCGTGCGAGCGCTCGTGCTCGCTGACTCACGATCTCCCCGTACCCGACATCGAGAACGACGATCTGCTCGAGCACGAAAGACCGACCTCAGACCATCAGTGGATGGTGGTCAATCGCTATGAAACCAGCCGCGGCGAGGTGTTCGTCAAGAGACAATGCATGCATTGCTGGCAACCGGCTTGCACCGCGGCGTGCCTCACCAACGCCATGCACAAGACCCGCAAAGGGCCGGTGATCTGGCATCCGGACAAATGCATGGGATGTCGTTTCTGCATGGTCTCCTGCCCCTTCGAGATCCCCAAGTTCGAGTACAACTCGTGGAATCCGAAGATCCAGAAGTGCAACATGTGCTGGGAAAGGCTGGGAGAGGGCAAGAAACCGGCCTGTGTCGAATCCTGCCCGACCGACGCGCTGATGTTCGGCAGGAAGCGCGACCTGATGGAGATCGCCCGCATTCGTATCTACAACCATCCAGACAAGTACGTTCACAACATCTACGGCGAGCACGAAGTGGGAGGTACCGGCTGGCTGTATCTATCGGCAGTGCCCTTCGAGGAGTTGGGTTTCCGAACCGATCTCGGGACGACTCCCTATCCCGAGTTCACCCGTGATTTTCTCTACGGCGTGCCGCTTGTCCTTTTCGGACTGCCGGCACTGCTTCTCGGCTTGAGCTTGCTCGCCGAGAAGGAGTCGGAGCCGTGAGAAGGCCGTCGATGCTGGAGAATCGCGATCTTGGTGGAGAGCTCAGGCGCTTCGGCAGGTTGCTGCTCTCCGAGGCCAGGCCCAAGGGCAAGCTGCTGACTCCTTTTAACGTCATCTCGATCCCGGTCATCCTGCTCGGCCTCGGCATTCTGGTGGTCCGGTTCACAAAGGGCCTGGGAGCGGTCACCAACCTCTCTCAGGAATTCCCCTGGGGGTTCTGGATCGGCTTCGATGTCGTCACTGGCGTGGCCTTCGCCGGCGGTGCCTACGCAATCACCTTCGCCGTCTACGTGATGAAGCTCGAGAAGTACCACCCCATCGTCAGGCCCACGGTGCTCTCCGGTCTTCTCGCCTATGTGTTCTATGCCGGGGCGCTGGTTCTGGATCTCGGCCGGCCCTGGCACATCATCAATCCGATCATCGGCAACTCCTTCGGTTACAACTCCGTGCTCTTCCTCGTGTCGTGGCACTTCATGCTCTACATGCTGGCCGAGCTGGTGGAGTTCTCCCCGGTGATTGCGGAGTGGGCGGGCTGGAAGAAACTCCGCCGGATCCTGGGCGCGCTGACATTGGGAACCGTGATCTTCGGTGTCACGCTGTCCAGCCTGCACCAGTCCGGCCTCGGCGCCCTGTTTCTCATGGCCAAATCGAAGATCCATCCCCTGTGGTACTCGGAGTTCATCCCGATTTTTTTCCTGGTATCGAGCATCTTTGCCGGTCTGTCGATGATCATCGTCGAGGGCACGATCAGCCATCGCGTGTTCAAGGACCAGATCGATCCCGCCAAGCACCATACTTTCGAAGACATCATTCTCGGGCTCGGCAAAGGAGCCGCGATTTCGCTCTTCGTTTACTACTTCTTCAAGTTGCTCACTTTCGTCCACGACCGGCAGTGGACCTTGCTCACCGACGGCTGGGGCGCCTGGTACCTGGTCGAGATACTGGGCTTCGTGCTGTTTCCGTGTGTACTTTTCGCCTATGGCGTGCGCAACCGCAGTGTCGGCACGGTGCGCGTTGCCGCCGTCATGGCTCTGGTGGGCATCATCCTCAATCGTCTCAACACCTCGGTCATCGCCTACAACTGGACCGCGGCGGTCCGCTACTACCCGTCCTGGCAGGAGATCGTGGTGACGCTGATGGTGGTGTTCACGGAAATCTGGGTGTTCCGCTGGATCGTGCTTCGAATGCCGGTTCTCCGGGAAGCGCATGAGCTGCCTGCGCAGCGAGCCAGAGCCGGCGCGCCGATACCATCGACCACGGTGTAGGGAGCACGAGAAATGGAGACCTACTACTACGTCAATATCTTCGAGACCAAGGGGCTGGAGTACCTGCTTCTCATGGCCTTCCTGGTTCTTTTTGTCTTCCTGGTGAGGTACCTCAGAGGCCCCGACAAGGAACCTTGACCGGTCAGCAGATGCGTGGCAGCTGCTCGCCGGAGAGCATGTCGACGACTCGCAGGCCGCCGATGGACGAGCGCAGGACGACACGGCCGGGGTGGTCGTCGACGACCTCGCCTATGATTGCCGCCTGGGCGCCGAGGCGGTGCGAGCGCCAGAGCTCGAGCGCTTCCTCGGCACGATCGGCGGCGATGATGGCCAGACATTTGCCCTCATTGGCTACGTAGAGTGGATCGAAGCCCAGGATCTCACAGGCACCGCGGACCTCCTCGGACAGTGGAATCCGATCCTCTTCGAGAAGGACGCCCGCGTTCGATTGACCGGCGATCTCGTTGAGAGCGCTCGCGACTCCTCCGCGGGTGGGATCCCGGAGCACCCGCAGGTCATCCGGCAAGTTGTCGAGAAGCAGCTCGACCAACGGATAGAGGGCCGCCGAATCGGTCTCGAGCCGGGTCTCGAACTCGAGGCCCTCCCGAACCGACATGATCGCGATGCCGTGCTCGGCGATCGGTCCGTTGATCAGGATCTTGTCGCCGACCGACGCCCCCTCGGGCGAGATCTCGACGCCGTCGCGCAGCAGACCCACGCCGGTGGTATTGATGTAGACGCCGTCCCCCTTGCCCTTGTCGACCACCTTGGTGTCGCCGGTTACCACCCAGACACCCGCCTCTAGGGCGGCATCCCGCATCGACTCGACGATTCGCCAGAGATCTCCCATCGCGAAGCCTTCTTCGAGAATGAAGCCGGCCGAGATCGCCATCGGCTTGGCGCCGCACATCGCGACGTCGTTGACCGTGCCGTGAACCGCGAGCGATCCGATGTCGCCACCCGGAAAGAAGAGCGGCCGCACGACGAACGAGTCGGTCGAAAACGCCAGCCGCTGCTGCCCGGGAGAGCGCTCCGACCCCGAACTCAGGCCCAGCACCGCCCCGTCGTGGAGATTCTCGAGCACCGGATTGTCGAAGGCCGGAACGAACAGCTTCTCGATCAGCATCTGGCTAAGTCGCCCACCCCCTCCATGGGCCATTTGCACCATCGGATAGTCGCTGATCGGGATCGGGCAGGAGCCGGCGAACCTGGGCAGTGGATCTTTGTCGGACATGACTCCCCTACTCTCCGAGTGGTCGGTCAGGAGACTTTCACCCGGCCGTAGTGGTAGTACGCCGCGCAAGCGCCTTCCGACGACACCATCGGCGCGCCCAAAGGATTCTCCGGTGTGCATTTGGATCCGAAGGCCGAGCACTCGTGCGGTTTCCGCAAGCCCTGCAAGATCTCGCCGGCGATGCACTCTTCGGATTCTGCGGCCTCGATATCGCCAACGTCAAATCGGGTCTCGGCGTCGTAGGTGGCATACTCAGATCGCAGCCGATACCCGCTCTCCGGGATCGAACCGATGCCCCGCCAGGCACGGTCGCACGGCTCGAAGACTTGGCGAAGCAGTCTCTGCGCGGGCCGGTTGCCTTCGTAGGTGACCGACCGTGTGTACTGATTCTCAACGCCCGAGCGTCCTTCCTCGAGAGCCTTCAATGTCATGTAGCAGCCCTGGAGCAGATCCAACGGCTCAAATCCGGTCACCACGATCGGAATCTCGTACTTGTCGGCGATCGGCCCGTACTGCCAGTAGCCCATCACCGCGCAGACGTGCCCCGCGGCCATGAAACCCTGTACCTGATTGTGCGGCGCGCTCAAGATAGCCTCCATCGCCGGCGGCACCAGAACGTGCGAGCACAGAATCGAGAAGTTCTCCAATCCTTGTCTGTGGGCGGTCCATACCGACATGGCGTTAGCAGGCGCCGTCGTCTCGAAGCCGACGGCGAAAAACACCACCTGACGGTTCGGATTCTGCTCCGCGAGTTTAACCGCGTCCAGTGGCGAATAGACGATGCGGACGTCGCCGCCTTGCGACTTGACACTCAGGAGATCCGCCGACGTTCCGGGCACTCTCAACATGTCGCCGAAGGAGGTGAAGATCACCTCCGGCCGCCGGGCGATCGCGAGGGCGCGCTCGATCTGCTCGAGCGGCGTCACGCACACCGGGCACCCCGGGCCGTGAACCAACGTCACCTGCTCCGGCAAGAGCCGATCGATGCCGGACTTGATCAGAGTGTGGGTCTGGCCTCCGCAGATCTCCATCAAGCTCCAGGGCTTGGTAACAACACCATGGATCGCGTCGACGAATTTCCGGGCCTCGGGCTCGGAGCGATACTCGTCGACAAACCTCATGCCGCGCCCCCACGAGTCTCGTCCCCTGGGACCTCGCCCGGCTGCGGCACTTCGAGCTCGCCGAGCTCGTCCATCTCCCTCAGATACTCGAACACCTTCGCCGCCTCGTCTTCATCGATCTTGCTGATCGCGAAGCCGACATGAACCACGACATAGTCCCCGATCTCGGCCTCGGGCGTGTAGGCGAGGCACACCTCCTTGACGATGCCGCCGAAGCTGACTCGGCCCATATTCATGCCGAGCGGATTCTCCTCGATCGAAACCACCTTGCCTGGAACGCCAAGACACATTGTTCAGACTCCTCTCTCGAGCCGGGCCGCTGCAACAACCACCTGTCCAAAGCTGATACTGCCATCGTTGGGCGGCAACCGTCGATGCATCAGAACCTCGAAGCCGGCCCGACGCAACCGCTCGGCCGACCACTCCGACAGCAGCCGGTTCTGAAAGCACCCTCCGGCGAGAGCCACGCGCTCTTCTCCCAGCTCGCTGGCGACGTCCACGATGGCCTCGACCAGAGCACGATGAAACCTGGCCGCAATGATACCCACTGCGATGCCCCGCCGGAAATCGCCAAGCACCGCCTCGACCAGAGGCCGCCAGTCCAGTTCGAGCGCCACCGACAAGCCGTCGTGATGGCTCGTCTCGCTACCGGCTTCACGTGACTCGAGAGGCAACGGATAGGCACCCCGCTCCTCGCGGTCCGCGATGAACTCGAGCGCCATCGCCGCCTGCCCCTCGAACGCCACCCTCTGGCGCAAATCCAGCAGTGCGGCCACACCGTCGAACAACCGGCCCGCGCTGGTGGTCACCGGCGAGCCGAAACCGCTCGCGAGCATCCGGGCCAGTGGCGCCCGCTCGCCGTTCTCGAAACTTCGAACCGAGGCCAGATCGTGGCGCTCGAACCCAGCCTCGCCGAAGGTCTCCCACAACAGAGCCAGCGCGACCCGTCGAGGCTCTCTCACCGCGGCATCGCCGCCCGGCAGTCGGAACGGTCGCAGCGAGGCCACGCGCTCGAAGGCGGCCGCGTCCCCCGAGAGAAACTCGCCGCCCCACACCGAGCCATCGGTGCCATAGCCGGTCCCGTCCCAGATCACGCCGAGCGCCTTGCCCGGCTCGTCGTTATCCGCCAGGCAGGCGGCGAGATGGGCGTGATGATGCTGCACCGCGATCGTCGGAAGCGCTGCCAGTGGTTTGAGAATCGTGGCCGCCGGCCAACGAGACGAGTGGTAGTCGGGATGAAGATCCCGCGCAATCGCTACCGGCAGCACCTCGTAGAGATCCAGAAAGTCCTCGATCACGCGCTCAAAGGCCGCGACCGCCTGGGGCGTCTCCATGTCGCCGATGTGCTGGCTGATGAAAACCTTGTCACCGACGGCGAGCGCTACGGTGTTCTTGAGATGTGCACCCACTCCCAGAATGCACGGCAACTCCGCCGGCACCGAAACCGGCAGTGGTGCCCAGCCTCGCGCCCGCCGAAGTGGCTGGGCCTGTTCTTCCACCATGTGGAACACGCTGTCGTCGACATGACGCTCGATCGGCCGGTCGTGTAGGAGAAACAAGTCCGCGATTCGAGCCAGCCGCGCCAGTGCCTCTTCATTGTCGATCGCAATCGGCTCGTCCGACAGATTGCCGCTGGTAGCTACCACCGGCTTGTCGATTTCAGCCAGTAAGAGATGGTGAAGCGGGGTGTAGGCGAGCATTACACCCAGGTTCGGATTCCCGGGAGCCACTCCGTCGGCGATCTCCGACTCGGCAAGCCTGGGCAGAAGCACGATCGGGGCCCGTGACGAAGTCAGGAGATCAGCCGCCGCGGTCGCGACCTTGACCAGGGCGCGGACCTCGTCGAGATGGCGCACCATCAGAGCCAGTGGTTTTTCATAGCGACCCTTGCGCCGACGCAGCAAGGCCACTGCCTCGCCGTCAGTCGCATCCACCATCAAGTGGAACCCGCCCAGGCCCTTGACCGCGACGATTCGTCCCCGGCGAACCGCCGCCGCCGCCGCCTTCAAGGCTGCTTCCCCGCGAGCCAGTTCTCTGCCCACGCTATTCGCGAGAGTGAGGCGAGGACCACACTCAGCACAGGCGTTGGGCTGAGCGTGGAAGCGCCGATCGGCGGGGTCCTCGTATTCCCGCTGGCACCGCTCACACATGATAAAGCCGCGCATGGTCGTATTGGGGCGGTCGTACGGCAGCGACTCGATGATCGAGAACCTAGGTCCGCAATCGGTGCAATTGGTGAACGGGTAACCGTAGCGTCGATTGTCCCTGCCGAGTACCTCCCGAAGGCACTGGCCGCAGGTAGCGATGTCCGGCAGCACCGACACTGTCTTGTCTCCAGCTCCTTCGCTCGATCGGATCTCGAAGCCGCTCAGGCCCACCGGCTCGAGCCAGGCCGAGTCGAAACGATCAAGCACTGCATGCTCCGGATGCTCACTCCGGACTCTCTCGGCAAATCGCTCGAGCACCGCATGCCCACCCTCCACTTCCAGGATGACACCCCGGCTGTCGTTGAGGACCCAGCCCGCAATCCGTGCTTCACGGGCGAGGCGATACACGAAGGGCCTGAATCCAACCCCCTGAACCGCGCCCGAAATCTCGAGGCGCAAGCGCTGTGTCGTAGCCGAAGACAAGGTCAACCTCGAGCGTGATCATACGCTCGCTACTCCCGTCCTGGCAGCAGGCACGGTGACCCGCTTGGACTCCTGGCCGGTGGCGGCGCTGGTTCCGCCGTCGTGAGGCCCACCCCTTCGGGTATTGCCGCGCACCGGGCCGCATTTCATGCTGAAATGCGGTTTCTTCGAACGGTGACGTCCCGCGCCGGGTCCGTCGACAACGGCTTGAGCGCCGCCGGATCAACAGCGAGACTTGAGAGCTCAGTATGGCCCATCGTCTTTCGTCGCCAATTCTCACCGAAGTCTCAGAGCGCGCCGAGTGGTGCACCATGGAAGCCGCCCGCGGGCCGGCCACTACTCCGCCAACCGATCAGCCGAGGGTACCCTTGGTCCGAGCTTGGGCCTGAGGACGGTGATGAACATCGACCGCCGCAAACGTCCCAGAAGGCGATTCACGTTGGACCTGGCTGCAGGACGTGACGGTCTGCCGCGGCTCTGGGGACATCAGGGCTTCTGGCAAATCCGCCTGCGCTGGGCCGTGGCTCCACTGATGATCGTCGCGGTCGCCGCCGGGAGAGCACTGGGCTTCGAGTTTCAGGTCGTGCCGATCCTGATCATTGCTCTTGCGAGCCCCGCCTACAACGCTCTGTTTGCCTGGGTGTACAGCCGTCATCGCAATCGGATCGAGGCCGATCCGCGCCTGAATCGGATCTTCACTACGACTGGGGTGTTCGTCGACTACGCGGCGATGTTCCTACTCATTTACTACACCGGCGGTGTCTCGAGCCCGCTATCGGTGTTCCTCATCTTCCACGTCATCATCGCCGCGATCCAGTTTCCGACCGGCACCGCTTACGCCCTGGCCGGTGTCGCCGCCGGAGGACTCTGGATCTTTCTCATCGGACAGATCGGAGGCTGGCTTCAATGCCACCATGTCGCCTACCGCGCGGCGCCGCTCCACTATCTCGATCAGCCGCCCTACGCGATAGTCGTCCTGTCGGCTTTCACTGCAACCCTCTTCTTTACGGCCGGAATTGTCGGCCGCCTCGCGGACCGTCTCCGGGCCAGGGTCGGAGATCTCGCCGACGCGACCTCCAGCGTCGCGCGGGCCAACGTCCGACTGAGAAGCCTCTACCGCATGCTCTCGGCAATCGGCGCGGAGCGGCGGATGCAGCCGCTACTCGAGACGGTCACCGAAGAGCTGTCCAAGGTCACGAAAGTCCAAGCCGTCGCGGTCAAACTCCTGAGCGAAGACGGCAAAGAGCTTCGTTACGTGGCGGCTCATGGCCTTCCCGCCAGTGTCACCGCCGACAAGGTCGTCTACGTGGACCAAAGCCCGATCAACCAGCGGGTCGTCGAGGAGAAGATCCTCTTGGAGAGCCGCCTCGAAAGCGGCGACCAGATGCAGCTGCAGGAAGAGCTGCGCGAGCTCGGGATCCGGTCCGCGGTGCTGGCGCCACTGAAGGTCGAGGACCGGGTGATCGGAACCTTGGGCTTTTACGACCGCTCGTGCGACCGGTTCAGTGCTCGCGATCACGACTTTCTTCAGCTCGCAGCCGAGCTCGTGGCCATCGCCATCGATCACGCCCGAGCCTATGAGGCAATCGAGACCCTGATGCGCGAGCGCACCGAGTTCATGCTCGAGGTTGCGCATAACTTGCGGGCTCCCCTGGCCGCGGGCCTGAGCATCATAGACCTCCTGACCGAGGGCTATCTGGGTGAGCTGGCCGAGCCGCAGAGAGATCACCTGGATCGTCTCGAGAGCCGGCTGAGAGCGCTCAACCAGACCATCGGCGAACTCCTGGCCATTGCCCGGACCCGGGATCGAAGCCGCGAGATCGAAGACGTGGTCGTCGACCTCGGCGCTTTGGCGCGCTATACCGAACAGACCTTCAAGAACGAAGCCGCCGCACAGGCTCCCGCCTTTCGGGTCCCCGCCGATGCCGACCTACCCCCAATCGCCAGCGGCCTCGGGCTTCTCGAGAGCCTCATGGACAACCTGGTCTCGAACGCGATCAAATACACGCCCGAGGGAGGCCGGGTCGAAGTCCGTTTCGAGCACCCCGACACCGCCTCGGTGAGGATCGAGGTCGAGGACACCGGCATCGGAATCCCCAGCGACGAGAAGGGCAAACTCTTCCGCGAGTTCTTCCGAGCGAGCAACGCCCGCCGGACGACCGCACTCGGCACCGGCCTGGGTCTCGTACTGGTCAAACAAACGGTCGAACGTCACGCCGGCGAGCTCGATCTGAGCAGCGAGGAGGGGCAGGGCACCAAAGTCACGATCACGCTTCCGCTCGATCGGGAGGCAGCCCTCAACGCGCGACCGGAAAGGACCCCCTCTTAGATCGCGGCGCGGTTCGGTCGGCACGGAGACCGACCGTCTTGGCTACCGATGGTAGGCCGCCGGTGTCGCCTCGGCGCGAGGTCTCAACCTGTAGCTTCGACGGCCGGCAGCGCCGCACGCAGAACCGCTAACAGGCGGTCCTTCTCGAGCGGCTTCTGGAAGATCCCGGCGAGCCCCAGGGCGGCGTAGTCGGTCGTCATGCTGAGATTGTCGCCGACGGAGCTCAGCATGAAGACCGGGGCCTCGTTGTCGAGCAGCTTGAGCTCTCTCGCGAAACCGGTCCCGGCATCGACCTCTTCCATCATCAAGTCGAGAATAATCACATCGGGAACGGCCTTCTTGTACTCGAGCAGTCCTTCTTCGGCGCTCGCGGCGCCGGCGAAATCAAATCCTTCGGCTTCCAGGACGATCTCCAAGTACGAAAGAATATCGGGGTCATCGTCGATACACAGAACCAACGGCTTCTTCTCGGTCATTTCACATCCTCCGAATCGGCCGGTCGGCCGCCGCATGTTGACTCGCTCCGCCCCGGACCCGGTCGTTCCTCAAAACACCCATCGCGCAAGGCGTCGCTGAGAAAACCTGCAGTCGCTGCCAGGTTGGCCCGCGCGCGCGGGCTCAGAGTCTCGTCAAACGTGTCAAAGTCATAGCCTCGAATCCCCACCAACCAGGTTTCCGGCTCTCTGCCGAACAGCTCGCCGGTCAACTTCAGCAGAGCCTCGGGGCTGACGCTGTGGGAAGTGAAGCTGAGCCCCGTTTCGGCCGGGGCGAGCCGGCGGCACGAGAACGGCTCGGGGCCGCTTCGGTCCGCATCGACGAAGACAACCCGGTCGTGGCGCGCGATCTCGGCCGCATCCTCGACCTGCAGTTGGTAGTCCGACTCGACCGTGAGGCCGTCGTCGGCCTGGGCCTCGATTATTCCGGCCAGAGCCGGACCCAATCCGTCATCGCCGCGGCCGGGGTTTCCCCAACCCAGGACCAACGTCCGGAAATTCGGCATTAGGGCTTGGTTCTCCGATCGATGGTCTGGCCGTCGGCGGTTTGCAGGGTCACCTCGAGCGGCATCTGTCCCATCGCGTGAGTCGCGCACGACAGGCAAGGATCATACGCGCGAATCCCGACCTCGATGTGGTTGAGAAGGCCCTCGGTGATCTCGGACACTCCGGACAGGTGCTCTTCCGCGATTCCCCGCACAGCGCGGTTCATCGGTTCGTTGTTGCAAGTGGTCGAAACGATCAGATTCGCCATGGTGACCTGGTCGCTCTCATCAACCCGGTAGTGGTGGGTAAGTGTTCCCCGCGGCGCCTCGATCATGGCCACGAACTCCTCCCGGCGCTCGCCCGGCGGAACCACGATGTCCTCGCCCTGAAGGTCGTGGTCGTGGAGCAACTCACCGATCTTCTCGGCGGAGTGCAGGAGCTCGATCATCCGAGCCCAGTGGTAGGCCATGGTGACGTTGCAGGGAGCGCCAACCCCGCCTCCGATCGCCTCGAAGAACTCCTTCCTGGCCCCCTCGGCAAGCGGCGTGTCGATGAAGTCGCAAGTGTTGACTCGCGCCAGCGGCCCGACCCGGTACCAACCGGTCTCCGGTCCGAGTTTCTTCAAGAACGGGAACTTCATGTACGACCAGGGCCTGACTTCTTCGGCGATGACGTCCAGGTAGTCGTTCGGATCCACCTGATCGATGATCGAGTCGCCCATGGAGTCAACCGCCCTGAGATTGCCGTGGTACAGGTCCATGGCACCGTCCGGTCGAACGATGGACAGGTGGTTGGAGTCGAAAGAGCCGAAGGCCGCCACCCAATCGATATTGTCGAGGGTATAGCCCTTGGCGAGTTTCACGGCTTCGAGGCTCCACCCCAGCATCTGGTCCATTTCGGCCAGTAAGACGTCGCGCTCAGCGATCGACAGGTTCTTGTTGATGCCGCCCGGAATGGCGCCGGTTCCGTGCACCTTCTTGCCGGCCGTGACCTTGATGATCTCTTGGCCGAACTTGCGCATCATGACGCCTTGGACGGCCAGGTCCGGATGCTCAGCAATGACGCCGATGACGTTGCGCTTCTCCACGGGGGCGTCGAATCCGAACAAAAGATCGGGCGAGGCCAGATGGAAGAAGTGCAGTGCGTGAGACTGAAACATCTGGCCGTAGTGCATCAGCCGACGCATTTTCTCGGCGGTCGGAGTGAGCTCATCCGCTCCAATAATGCCGTCGACCGCCTTGGCGGCGCAGAGATGATGGCTCACCGGGCAGATTCCACACAGGCGCTGCACCAGCACCGGCAGCTCCCAGAACGGACGGCCCTGAATGAACCGCTCGAAACCGCGAAACTCGACAATATGGAGGCGAGCCTCCGAGACCTTTCGGTCTTCGTCGAGCAGGATCGTCACCTTGCCGTGACCCTCGACCCGGGTGACGGGCTCGATGACGATTCTCTCGGTCTTGGTGTTCGGCATGAGTATCTCCTAGTCGTACTTGACGAGCTCGTAGGGCAGCTCGACCGGCTGGTCCGTCAGGAGCGCGCTGAGCGCCGCCCAGAGGGTGTCCGCAGACGGCGGGCCCCCGGGCAGGTGGTAGTCGACCTTGACCACCTCGTGGCAGGGGTAGACCTTGTCGAGAAGCAGCGGGATCTCGACATCGTTCGGCACCTCACCGGTCGGATTCACCACGGTCGGGCCGTTGACAAAGGCCTCTTCGTAGCATTCCTCGAGCGGCACCATGTTGCGCATCGCCGGAATGCCGCCGTTGATCGCGCAGTCGCCGACCGAGATCAATACTCTGCAGTTCTTGCGGAACTCCTGCAGTACCTTGACGTTCTCCTCGTTCGCGCAACCGCCCTCGACGAATCCGATGTCAACCGGGCCCTGAATGTGCTTGAGGTCATTGATCGGTGAGCGGTCGAAGTCGACCAGCTCGATCAGCTTCAAGATTCGCTCATCGATATCGAGTAACGACATGTGGCAGCCAAAGCAGCCACACAGCGAGGTCGTCGCGATTTTAGGTTTGCTCATTTCGCCGTCCCCTCTTCCACGTCCGAGCCAATCGTCACGTGATCGAAACGCCGCGCCCCAACCGGCACCTCAAACCCGACCCGCTTCTTCAAGAGCGAGCCGGTCGGGCAGGCACCGACGGCCTCGTCGTCCACCGCAACCTCTGTATCACCCAAACCTCCCTCGGCGTTCACCGCGAGTCGCTTGTCCGGACCGCGGCCGACAAAGCCAAAAGCGTGCTTACCGTCCAACTCTCCCGAGGCTCGAACACAGCGGCTGCAGAGGATGCAGCGGTTGCGGTCGATGAACACCTCGGGATGGGTGGCGTCCAGCTCACGTTGTGGGAACATGAACGGGTACTTCGGTGCCGTGATGCCGAATCTGTAGGCAAGAGCCTGAAGCTCGCAGTTGCCGCTCTTCTCGCAGAACATGCAGAAGTGATTACCCTCGACGAAGAGCATGTCGATCAGGTTCCGCCGCAGGCCGCGCAGCTCTTCGGTGTCGTTCTCGACGATCATCCCGGGAGTCACGGGCTGCGTGCAGGCCGACTGAGGCC
This sequence comes from bacterium, assembly GCA_024224155.1. Classification (NCBI taxonomy): domain Bacteria; species bacterium. The sequence goes on along the minus strand of JAAENP010000099.1, from coordinate 42,884 downwards.
GCCCGTTCACTCGCACCGTGCACACCCGGCACGAGCCCGCCGGCGACAGGCCCTTCATCCAGCACAACCGCGGGATGTAGACGCCGGCGTCTTCGGCGGCCGCCAGGATGCTCTGTCCGGAACTGGCCTCGATCTTCCGGCCGTCGATGGTCAGTTGGATCCTCTGGTTTGTCATCACGACTCCCGTTCTGCGCCGAAATGAACGGATTCGCGGCCGGTCAGGCTCTTTGCCTCACCGAGCGCCGCCTGGATATCGAAGGTGGCGAGCTGACCGTCGGTGGGCTCGCTCAAGAGCTTCTCGTACTCGCCGCGAAAGTTCTCCAGGGTCGAGAGCACCGGATGCGGCGACGTCTGACCAAGTCCGCAGCGGCTCGTGGTCTTGACGGTCTGCGCGAGCTCTTCGAGGTACTCGAGATCGGCCTCCTCGGCGTTGCCGGCCAGGATCCGGTCCAGCCGCTCCTTCAACAGCACGTTGCCGACCCGGCAGGGCGTGCAGTAGCCGCAGCTTTCATGGATGAAGAACTTCAGATACTCGCCGGCGATCTCTGGAACGTTGCGATCGGGGCCGAAAACGGCGATCGCCCCACCGGTCGACAGATCGTCGAAACAAATGGTCCGGTCGAAGTCTCTCTCACCCACCATTCGACCGCTCGGGCCGCCGACCTGAACCGCGAACGGCTCGTCCGCTCCGCATATCTCGAGAACTTCGCGCAATCGGATTCCGAACGGCACTTCGTAGACACCCGGGCGTCGAATGTCGCCCGAAACCGAAAGCAGCTTGGTGCCGGTCGCTGCCGGAGTCCCCATCGACGAAAACCAACCCGAGCCCATCTCCAGAATGCGCGCCGCGCAGCAAAGCGTCTCGACGTTGTTGACCGAAGTCGGCTTGCCCAGGTAACCCTGCTGCGCCGGAAACGGCGGACGGGTCTTCGGTTCTCCGCGAAGCCCCTCCATCGAAGTGATGAGCGCCGTCTCCTCGCCACAGATGTAGGCGCCAGCGCCCATTTGGATACGAATATCGAAGTCGAAACAGTTTCGGCCGCAGACGTTCTCGCCCAGGAGGCCAAGGCGCCGGCGTTCCTCGAGAACGTGCTCGAGGAACTGTCGCAAGTACGCGTACTCGGCTCGCAGATAGACGATGCCCCGTCGGGCTCCGATCGCATAGCCGGCCACGGTCATCCCCTCGAAGAGCAGATCGGGTCGCTCGGTCAGAATCACGCGGTCCTTGAAGGTCCCCGGCTCGCCCTCGTCGGCGTTGCAGATCAGGTAGCGCTCGTCTCCGCCCGCGGCACGGGTGAACTCCCACTTCATGCCGGTCGGAAACCCGGCGCCACCTCTGCCACGCAGCCGAGCCGTCTTGATCTCGCGAATCACCTCGACCGGACTCATGGCCAGTGCCCGCTGCAGCGCGGAGCCCGGCGTCATCTTCCCGAAAATCACCGGGCCCGGCTGGCGCAAGTTGTTGTGCACCGCCGAGCGCACCAGGTCGTGGGCGTTGTTGCCGTCACCGTAGTCACGGATCAGGAGCTTCCTGAGGTCATCGGCGTTGCCATTCTCCTTGAGCACCTGGATGCCGCGCCGAGCGGTGCTCGGACCCAACTTCGGCATCACCAGGTCATTGACCATAGCCGCAGGCGCCTGATCGGACATGCCGATGCACGACGCGTACTCGAGGCTGAAGAGGCCATCGGCAGTCGTCTCTCCGAAACGGATCCCCAGTTCCTCCTCCAGGCCCGCCGCGACCCGATCGGCTCCCTTGAGCCGGTCGATCACGTCGTTGCACAGGCGAATCACGATCTTGCCACGCGGCTCCGAGTACAGAAACGTGTAGAACGAGACCACGCCCTCGACCTCCACCCTCGAGACTCCGAGCTGCGCCGCCACGAGGTCCATCGCCTCGCCGGCCACGCACCCGTGCTGTTCCTGCACCGCAATCAGGATGTCGAGCAGGCGGGTTCGATCGCTGTCGAAGGACTCGCAGATGTCGGTGACAGCTTCTTGGCTCAAGGCATTCATCCGTTTACCTCCTTGGAACCTTCGCCTTCTTTAGGGATTCTAGGGAGCTTCCCGATCCTCCGCACGACCCTAATGACGGAGGCCCGAAGCCCCGTCTTAGGGTGGGTGGGGAGCTACCCGACCCGTGAGGGGGTAGAAGCCAACGCCGACCGGTCGTCAGGCCCCGCCGACCGGCTCCGGGCGGTGCGGCAGATACTTGAGGGATAGCGCCAGTGCCGCCGACACCAGGCAGAGCACGGCCGCGAGCGAGAACGCCGCGGCATAACTGCCGGTCATGACCTTGGCGGCGTTGCCGGCAATGATGCCGACCACACCGGCGATGCCGTAGGAGGTGAACACCCAACCGTAGTTCGCGCCCAGGTTGCTGGCACCGAAGAGATCCGCCGTGGCTGAGGGAAAGAGCGCGAAGTTGCCGCCGAAGTTGAATCCGACGACGGACGCCGCGATCGCCAGCGTGACCTCGGTTTGCATGCCCGCGAGCACGAACAACGTGATCGCCTGCAAGGTGAACATCGCAACGAACGTCATCGTGCGGCCGATCGAGTCCGAGACAAAGCCCCAGACAATCCGGCCCAGGGCATTGAAAATCGCTAGCCAGCCGACCGCGGCTGCGCCTTTCAGCATCAGGCCGCTTTGATCGGCGGACGTCAGCGAACCCACGGCTTCGGCCGCGGCAACGAGCTGCTCGCCCGCAAACACCTTGATGATGCCGATCACCATCAAACCCGCCATCGCGCCGCTGAAGAACATCAACCAGAGGGCGTAGAAAGCCGGTTGACGCACGGTCTGCTGCCAGGTGGATTCCTCCGTGTCCGCAACGGTGGCTGCCTGCGCGGTGGCGCTCGCCTGCTCGACGGTCGGCGGGTTCTTGAGTAGCAGCGCCCCGAGGGTCACGACCACGAAACACACGAGACCGTGCACCACGAAGAAAGGCACGATGCCGAATTCGCGGATGAAGCCGAGAGCTCCGAATTCACGGCTGAACAGATAAGCGCCGAAGCCGAAGCCTGCAACCGCCAGACCGCTGACCAGTCCCTTGTGCTGCGGGAACCACTTGACCAGAGCCGCGATCGGGCAGACGTAGGCAAAGCCGATCCCAGCACCCACCACAAAACCGATCGTCCCCCAAAGCACGAAGAGCCGATCAAGAGACTCGAGCTTGCCCACGTACTGGTTGCCCAGCAAGACCGCGGCCACGATCACCGTGGTGGCGATCGCGATCGGACCGTAGCGCGCCATCACACGCCGCTCGGTGTCGAGGTGGCCGAAGAGAGCGTGGTAGAGCATGAGCGCAACCAGGCAGACGAATCCCGCGAAGACCGCATGAGCAATGTAGAACACGATCGAGTTGTTCATGAAGGCGCTCAGGAGGAAGCCGGCGCCCATCAGGACGGCTCCGATGATCGCGGGAAGACGTGGCCCCTTGAGGTCCTGGAACCTCCCGGCGACCACCATCACCAGAGCAAACGTCAGAATGCAGATCGAGAACGCGTACTTCAAGTAACCCTGTGAGACCGCCACCTCTCGGGCCACCTCTTCCTCGGTGGCAACCACCTTGAGGCTCGCAACCGGTTCACCTGACGCTACGAGATCCGCATAGGTAGCCTCGGAGATGACGTCGGGAAACACCTCAGCTGTCAGCGGCTCCCAGAAAATGCTGTAGCCGTACACCGTTCCCAAGATGAGCTGGACCATGATGGCGCCGACCAGAACGCCGAAGCGCGTGTAGCCGGTTGAAGTTGTCGAAGATGAGGTTATGGGGGCTGGCATGGGAAGGGGCTCCTGTGGTTGGTAAGAACGCCGAATGCGAGCCTAGCGGTCGTTCTGCCCGGAGTGCACCACCCTCGCGGGCAGGAAAAGCAGAGAGCCCTCTCACCCAATGGACCGTCGCCAGGCTTCCCGCCATCAACAGCGCCAGCAGGAGCACGAGCCAGACCGAGAGCGCAGGGACATGTAACGACCAGGATGGACACTCCTCGACTCGCCTCCACTCGCCACGCCGGATCCTCGCACCGCCTCACACTGGCTCAGCCACGACGAGGTCGACACCGGCGTCTAGGCCCGAAAGCACGCGGAGACCACTGACGGTTTGCGCGAAGCGGCGCGCAGGCGAGAGCCCGATCCGTTGAAGGCCTCCTAGCTCGAGCCGGCCCCTGGAGAATCGCCTGCCGACAGCTACGTCGTCAGTTCCTTCTCGAACCAGAGGTGGGCACACGGATTGTCATTGAAGGGCGCGACTTCCTGATAGCCGCGTTTGCGATACATCACCTGGGCCTCGTGAAGAGCTCGATTGGTGTCGAGCCGAACCATCCGGTGGCCGAGTTTCACCGCATGGGCTTCCAGTGCCTCCAAGAGTCTTCCACCCAAACCAGTGCCACGGACCGACGCTGCAACCCACATCCGCGTGATGAGTCCAATTCCGGGCCAGCCGGTCGTGAGTGCCCCGCATCCCACCGACTCATGCCCCAGCCTGGCGACGAGAAACACTCCAACCGGCGGAGTCAGTTCCTCCGGGCTCGGCCCGGGGTGGCTGTCGGGATCGAAGCCGCCCTCGAACCTCTCCTCGAGCTCCGAGTAGTACTCGGCCAGGCACCAGCGGGCATCGACGCTTCGAGGGTCAGCCACTACGATCTTTGCGGCTATCATGGCACTTCGACTCTACTCCCCACCATCGCGGCCAGCCAGAGCCCGGACGGTCACTAGAGGTCGCGCAGATGCGCGGCCGTCAGATTGAAGGTGCTGCCGAAGCCCGCGACCAAGCGGCCCTTGCTCACCTCCAGCTCGATCAGCGAGAAGTCAGCGAGTGCAAAGTGCCGACGGCCTGACGGGAGCCGTTCGAGATAGACAGCGCGCGCCTCTTCATAGTCGTTGTCGGCTCTCCCGATCCGGCGGACCGTGCCCTCCAGGCTGACCCTCGGAACCTGAAAGGGATCACTCTCGGGTTCGGCCGCCGCGCCGACGAGACCGCTCCATGGGGCCCCGTCTCCCAACCCGCGACTGTGGCGCGCCAGCGCCGAAACGTGAATCAGGAGAGATCCCCGACCGGGCCAGGCGGCGAACGGCACTTGCCCGACGTAAGGCCGGTCCTCGGCCAGCACCCCGAGCGCAAGCAGGCGCGCCCCTCCGAGCAGGCGACGCAAGTGCTCTCCCCCTTTCGAGTCTGCTGTCGGTCGCCTGCTGGATTCGGCCATTACCGGTTCCGGGGTTGCCCTATTCCTTGCCCACGATGTCCTGAACCCAGCAGTATGCTGCCACGGTCGACGGCATCCCGAGAGTCCCGGCTGCCAGAGCGACCGTCTGCGCCAGCTCCTCAGGCGTGATTCCCATGGCCAGAGCCTTGCGAGCGCTCGAATGAACGGCGCCCTGGCGAAGCGCTCCGATGGCGACGCCGAGCTTTACCAAACGGGCCGTCTTCTCGTCCAGTGGCCCGGATTTTCCCTCCTCATGGATCAGCTCCCACGCCTCGGCGAGTCTTGGATACCTCTGGGTGAACGCGATAAAGGCCTTGGGGGGCTTTGGCTCTGAGCTCATGCAGTCTCCTTTGATCTTGCTAGTCGGTCCGCCCGGACAAATGGCCATCCAAGAGGAGTGCCTCCAGAGCCAAGTGCACCATGCCGTCGAACGTCGTCTGACGCTCGTCCGAACCCAGGTGCTCATCGGTGACGATCTGGTCGCTGACCGTGAGAATCGCCAGACAGCGCGCGCCACGCTCGGCGGCGAGACCGTAGAGCCCGGCCGCCTCCATCTCTACCGCGAGAACCCCCATTCTTCGCATGGCTTCAAAGGGTTCGGGCCGCATGTCGTAGAACAGATCGGAGGTGTGAACCAACCCGGCCCTGGTCGCGATTGCTTGCTCGTCGGCAACCCGCGCCGCCGCTCGGAGTAACCAAAAATCGGCAACCGCGGCGAAGTCATCGCCACCATAGCGACGGCGGTTCACAAACGAATCAGTGCAGGCTCCTACTGCCAGAATTATCTCTCGCAGCTTCACGTCGCCTCGTACCGCACCGCAGCTACCGACCCGCACCAATCGACGCACTCCGTACTCCGCGATCAACTCGGTGGCGTAGATAGAAGCCGAGGGGACTCCCATCCCGGTTCCCATTACCGAAACCGGCATGTCTTTGTAGCTTCCGGTGAACCCCAGCATACTGCGCACGGCCGTGACTTCTCTGGCGTCGTCGAGGTGATGCTCGGCGATGTGCCGAGCTCTGAGAGGATCGCCGGGGAGCAGGACGGCTTCCGCAAAGTCGCCGGATTGTGCACTGATGTGAGGTGTAGGTGTCGGCATGGTGGCGCTGCCCCTCCGGAATTGGGGTGACCTAGGCGAGATTCCACCTGGTCTCGAGCCGAACGGCGATTTCCTCGAGCTGCTCTCGGGTCTTGCCGTCGAACGCTCTGCAACCGACGTCGCAGAACTTCAGTCGCAGCGACTCCTGGTCCGCCTCGCTCAGCACTCGGTCTCCCATCTGAAAGAGAACGTTGTCCTCCTTGAAGATGTGATTCGTCAACAGCAACAGGTAGTTGTCCGCGGCAGCGAGGAAGCGATCCTCAGCTTCGTCGGCTCCTGCTCCGGCATTGGCGCTCCTGGCCTCCAGGGCCTGTCCCATCTCGCGCGTGTAGCCACGGGCGAGACGATGCTCCTCGAGCATGACGCCGATCGGACCGCCGTCCCTGGGGATGCCACGGACCTCGAGCACCGGAAAGAGCAGATCTTCCTCCTTGGCATGGTGGCAGGCGTCGGCGAAAAGGCGGAAGAACTCGACCGCGCTGGCAAACGAGTCGGCTTCGAAGCCTTCCCCGGCGCGAGCCCTCCTTACCAGCGCCTCCAACACCGCCAAGACTCTCAGGATGACTTTGTGCTCGTTCTTGAGCTCGGCGGTCGGGGCGATCTGCGCTTGTGAACCCTCTGCTTGCGTCATGTCGGGACCTCCTCGTCGGGCGCAGTCTAGCACAGTTGACTAACGAACGTTCGTTAATCTAGACTGGGCTCATGAAACGAAATGATCCCCGCCGGCTGCAACAGCAGAGACGGAAGATCCTGGAGGCCGCGGCCCGGTTCATCGCCAGAAACGGCTACCACGGGATGACCATGCGCGCCCTGGCCAAGGCCACGAGCAGGAGTCTCGCGACCGCATACAACTACTTCTCATCAAAGGAGGAGATTCTCTTCGCCCTGCAAGAAGAGGCGTTCAAGTCTTTGATCCACGCGGCCGAGAGGGCCCTCGAAGAGGTCCGGCCGCCGAGCGAGCGGCTGTATGTGTTCATTCTCAACCACATCTCCTACTTCACCGCTCACGCCGACGTCATGCGCGTGTTGGTTCATGAAGCCGGGTCGCTGCCGCCGGCCAAGCGGAGCGTGATCCGGAAACTCAAGAGGCGCTATTTCGAAGTCGGAAGAGAGGTGCTTGAGCAGGTTCTCGAGGAAGGCTGTGGCCGGCCGGGCGCCTCGGGACGATCGGCCACGGACACGGCGAGCCCGGTCGAGCTCGAGCGCATTACCTACAGCCTTTTCGGAATGCTCAACTGGATCTACAGCTGGTACGAGCCCAAGCGTCACGGAGACGCTCGCGAGCTGGCTCGCACGATGCGCCACCTCATCCTCTGTGGCGCTGTCAAGAGCTGCCCCGCGATCGAATCGCAAACCGAGCTCGAGCCCAACCTCGAGGTAATCGAAACGCTGCCGCTGGTCGGCGGTCCGGCTTCGAGGCAAAGGAGGGCCAGCTGATGACCGCCGATCGCCTCTCTTCCTGGCGCATGACCGAGGCCGGCCAGCCCCTGGAGCTGCAGGAGAATCCCCTACCCAAACCAGAGCCAGGTGAGGTGCTTTTGAGAATCACGGCCTGCGGCCTTTGCCATACCGACTTCTCGTTTCTCTACGGAGGAGTCCGGCCGAACGCACCGCTGCCCTTGACACTCGGCCACGAGATCGTGGGACAAGCGGTCGCGGCCGGCCCCGGCGCCGAGGATCTCGTCGGCAGGAACCTGCTGGTCCCGGCCGTCCTGCCTTGCGGCGACTGCGCCCTTTGCCGCTCCGGCCGCGGCAACGTTTGCCGGCGACAGAAGATGCCCGGCAACGACTTCCACGGTGGCTTCGCTTCGCATTTTCTCGGCCCCGCTCGGTTCCTGTGTCCGGTCCCTGAGAGCCTGACCAAGCTCGAGAGTCTGTCCGTCGTCGCCGATGCCGTCGGCACCGCCTACCAATCGGTACTGCGTGCCGGAACTGCCGCGGGCGACCTGGTCGTCGTGGTCGGCGCCGGCGGTGTCGGCACCTTTGCCGTCCAGACAGCCAAGTACCTGGGTGCGCGGGTCGTCGCAATCGATATCGATGAGGGTCGTTTGCAGGCGATCTCGAGCTACATCGACTTGCCCCTGAACGCCGCCGAGTCGAGCGTCAAGGAGATTCGGAGTGCGATCGCGGACTTCGAGGGCAGAGAGGGCGGCCAACGCCATCGACGAAAAATCATCGAGTGCTCAGGTACCGGCGCCGGTCAGCAGACCGCCTATTCGCTTCTCACCCACAACGCATCGCTCGCGGTCGTCGGCTTCACCATGCAGAAAACCGAGCTCCGGCTTTCCAACCTGATGGCCTTCGACGCGACGGCGTTCGGCAACTGGGGTTGCTTGCCCGAGCACTTCCCCGAGATCCTCGATCTCATCGCCGGAGGTGAACTCGAGATCGAGGCCTTCGTCGATTACCACCCGATGCGACGCCTCAACGAACTCCTGGCCGACGAGCACCATCGCCGCCGGCCGATCCTGATTCCGGACTTTTAGCAGCCCGTGCTAGACGGCCAGATGACCGAGCGCCCTATCACGGACTGCTGAGGAGATCTCTGATGCGAGAACCAGCCACCAAAAACCACGAGCTTCTGGCCGACGTCGAGTTTCGGCACATTCAATACGAGCGCCGACCCCTGCGGCAGCCGGACGGCCAAGCGGTCGAGGGACTCTTCAACGCCTGGGTCGTACTCGATAATCCTCGCCAGCTCAACTCCTACACGACGGATGCGGTGAAGGAGCTGATTCTGGCCTTTCGCCGCGCGTCCATGGAGCGCGACGTGGTGTGCGCTGTCTTCACGGCGGTCGGCGACCGCGCCTTCTGCACCGGCGGCAACACGGCCGAGTATGCGGAGGTCTATGCCGGCCGACCGCTCGAGTACCGCCAGTACATGCGGCTCTTCAACGACATGGTGACCGCGATTCTCGAGTGTGACAAACCGGTGATCAATCGCGTCAACGGGATGCGGTTGGCCGGAGGGCAGGAGATCGGCATGGCTTGCGACTTCACCCTTGCCGCGGACACCTCGGTCTTCGGTCAAGCCGGCCCCAAGCACGGTTCCGCGCCGGACGGCGGATCGACCGACTTTCTTCCGCTCTACGTCGGCTTCGCCCGAGCGATGGAGTCTTGCACTCTGTGCGAGGTATGGAGCGCCTACCAGGCCGAGCGCTTCGGGCTTGTCAACGGTATCGAGCGAGTGCTCCGAGACGACGGCGAGTGGGTCGCCGACCCGCGGGTGATCACCGACCGCTGGCTCGACAAGGAGGGTCACATCGTTCATGGCGAGCTCAAGCAGGGCGAAGAGCTCGTTCGAGCCAAGGAGCGCTTGCGCGCCTGCCAGATCGACTTCTCCCGCCTCGACGCCAGCGTGGAAGAGCTGGCCTGGAAACTGGCACTCACGATGCCCGACTGCACGACCAAAACGATCGAATCACTGCGCAAACACAAGCTGCAGCACTGGCACCGCAACCGCGAGTCCAATCGAGCTTGGCTGGCTCTGAATATGGCTACCGAAGCCAAAGCCGGATTCCCGGCCTTTCATTTCGGAGAGCGTGGTCATCGGGAAGTCGACTTCCTCGACCTTCGACGCCGCCTCGCCGCCGGCCAGGCCTGGAACGACGAGTTGATCGCCGCGGTCTCGCCTCCAAAGAAGAAGGAGATTGCCCGATGACCCTGACCGTTCACAGAACCTCCGATGTCTGCCGGCTGCACCTCGATGCGCCACCCGGCAACATCCTGGATCACGCGCTCTGCCTCGAGCTGGCCGAAGCCATCCGGGTGCACGGAGGCGATGCCGATCTCAAGGCCTTCCTGCTGACGGCCGGCGGCAAGAACTTCTCCTACGGAGCCAGCGTCCAGCAGCACGTTCGAGGGGAGGTAGAGACCTTTCTGCCGGCTTTCCACGACGTCTTCGAGGCCTTGATGGCGAGCGACGTACCTGCGGTTGCGGCGGTGCGCGGCCGATGCCTGGGCGGCGCCTTCGAACTGGCGGGTTTCTGCCACTTCCTTGTCGCGGAGACCAACGCCGTCTTCGCCTTACCCGAGATTCAGCTCGGCGTCTTTCCGCCGGTGGCCTGCGCTATCTTCCCGGAACTGCTGGGACCGGCGATTACGGATAACTTGGTCCTGGGGAGTCAACAGCTTGCCGCTGGAGACGCGGTCGCCTGTGGCCTGGTGACCCGGCTGTGTGAGGAAGGTGAGCTCGAGCAGGCCGTCGACGCGTTCCTCAAGCAGTCGATCCTGCCGCGCTCGGCGAAAGCCTTACGACTGGCGACGCGCGCACTCCGGGAGACGCTGAACGAAACGGTCCGCCATCGCCTGCCGGAGCTCGAGCGTCGTTACCTCGTCGATCTCATGGCCACACAGGACGCCGAGGAGGGCATCAGCGCCTTCCTCGACAAGCGTGATCCAGCCTGGGTCAACGCCTAGAGAGAGCCGTGAGCCGAGTCTTCAGCTGGAAGAAAGACGATCCGGACGGGGTCCTCGCGGCTTGCCGTGAGCTGCTCGAAGATACGAGCTTCCCGACCGTCAGGAAGTGGCGTCAGAGTGGCGGCAAGGTAGTGGGCCATTTTCAGGTCTACTTCCCCGAAGAGCTCGCACATGCCGCGGGCCTTTTGCCGGTCAAGGTGCGGGGGGCGGTCGTCGAAGCCACCCAGGCGGAGTCGCGATTCGGCTCCTATCTGTGCTCGATCCTGAAGACCTCCCTGGAGTTGGCCCTTTCCGGGAATCTCGAGCTCGACCTCTTCGTCAGTCATCCGATTTGCGACGCCGCCCGCAACCTGGCCGCGATCTGGGGACGGAACGTCGACTATCCCAGCCAGATTCTCTATTTGCCCCAGAATGCCAACTCGGCCCACACCGCCGAGTACCTCACCCAAGAGTACGCTCGCATGCTGCGCACTCTCGAGAAAGTCGCCGGCCGATCGGTGAGCGAGACCGACCTGCGCGCCTCGATCGCCGTCTTCAACGAAAACCGAGCACTTCTGCGCCAGCTCTATGCCATCAAGCGCGACACACCCTGGCTGCTCTCTGCCGAGGAAGGCTACGTCCTCACCTCGCTCGCGGGCATCTTGCCGCGCGAGGAGCACAACGAGCTTCTCGAATGGCTGCTGCCGTTGATTCGAAAACGCGACCGCAAGCGTCAAGACCGCATCCGGGTGGTGTTCGAAGGCGGCTTCTGCGAACAGCCGCCGCTCGACCTCATTCGAACCATCGGCCGCTCCTGCTACCTAGTCGACGATGACTTCCTGATCGGCCTTCGCTGGCTGGTCCAAGACGTGATCGCGACCGGAGACCCGCTGGCAGATCTGGCGCGGGCGTACCTGGAGACCTCGTCCTATAGCCCGGTCCAGCATGACCTACGCAAGCCCAAAGAGAAGATGCTGCTGGCCCGGATCGAAAGCTCGGGAGCCGACGCCGCGATCGTTGGGGCCGCCAAGATGTGCGAGCCAGGCCTCGAAGAGCAGGTCGCCTACACGCAGGCTCTCGACGAGCACGACATCCCCTACTTCGTCACCGAGTTTCAGGAATCGATGTCGAGCTTCGAGCACATGGAGCTTCAGCTCGAGACCTTCGCCGAGAACCTTCTCTTCGCCTGAGAGGTGCCCAACAGATGGAAGCACACGACACCACGAAGATCATCGGACGCGGCCACGAGCAGGGCTCATTGCTGTTCAAGAACTGGTTCGATGGTCTCTCGGGAGTTGCCGAGCGCAGCGAGGCATCGGCCTACGTCTTCGTAATGGGCAGCTTCGTCGAGATCCTCCGCTGCTTCGACCTGCCGGTGGTCTTCCCCGAGATCAACTCTCTGCAGATGGCGGTCCGCCACGTCGCCCACGATTACCTCAACGAAGCCGAAGACTTCGGCTTTTCACCCGATATCTGCGGCTACGTCAAAGCCGACGTGGCGGTTCAGCTACGCGGGGGCGAGCACCCCGCCGGCCGCATTCCGACTCCCACCCTGGCGGTTTTGACCAACGCCTGCAACACCTACATCAAGTGGGCCGAGATCTGGGAGCGCCTGCACGGCACCCGGGTCTTCACCCTGGACGTGCCTGGGACTCGGGAGGTGGGTGCCACCAGCCGCCCCGGTAGCAGCGACTTCGAGACCGACCGACGGTACGTCGAGGGGCAGATACGCGAGTTGATCGGCGCCTGCGAAGAGATCACCGGCAAGGCCTTCGATATCGACCGCCTACGCCAGGTACTGAGCGACTGCAACACGGTCAGCAGCTCCTGGAAGCGAATCATCGATCTCAACCGGAGCCGACCGGCGGTGTTCAACGCGCTCACCGACGGTACCGTGTTTCTGGGTGTGGCCAACGGCCTGAGAGGCACTCCCGAAGCGGCGGGCTATTTCTCCGACCTGGTCGAGGAGCTCGAGTACAAGGCTGAGAACGGCATCGGCACGCGCACCGAGGAGGACTACCGGTTGACCTTCGTCGGCGTTCCCTGCTACCCGATCTTTCGCCGGTTCAACGAGCTCTTCACCGACTGGGGTGGTGTCTTCGTCAACTCCACCTATCTGTGGTTCGCTTCCGGGGGCACCAATCTGGGTTTCGAGTACGACCTGGAGCACCCCCTCGAGAGCCTGGCGGAAGGCGTTCTGCTTTCGGTCCGCGATGCCATGGACTCGATGTTCCAAAGCGATCGGGTGATCGGCAGCATGATCGAAGAGTTCTCCATTGATGGCGTCGTATACCACCCAATCAAGAGCTGCCGCACGGTTTCGACCGGCCTTGCGGACAGCCGCCGGGCGTTGCTGGCGGCCCATGATGTACCGACGCTCTTCATCGAGTCGGACATGATGGACAAGCGCGTCGTCTCGGAGGCCCAACTCAAGAACCGCGCCGACGCCTTCTTCGAAGGCCTCGCCGCGCGCCGGCTGCGAGAGGCGGCTGGCTAGGCCGCGAGCCACAGGAGAGGAGTAGTCAATGGCTTTTGCAGCTGGAGTAGACATCGGCTCGACCCAGACTAAGGCGGTCGTGCTCGACGAGCACGAGCGGATCGCCGGCCGCGCCCTCATCGACACCGGCGCCAACGTCGTGACCGCGGCCGAGAAGGCCTTCGAGCTCGCCATGGCGGACGCCGAAGCCACCGACCAGGACATCGAATGCGTGATCGGAACCGGTTATGGCCGCTATCAGATCAACTTCGGCCACGACCAAGTCACCGAGATCAGCTGCCATGCGCGGGGCGCCACCCACATGTTCCCGGAAACCCGCACCGTCCTCGACATGGGCGGCCAGGACACCAAGGCAATCAGCGTGGCCCCGGCGGGAGACATCCTGGATTTCTGCATGAATGACAAGTGCGCTGCCGGCACCGGTCGATTCCTGGGAGCGGCCTCGACCGCCCTCGAGATCCCGCTCGACGACCTCGGCCCCACCGCTCTAGCCGCCCAGAAATCGGTTCGAATCAGCACGACATGTACTGTCTTCGCCGAATCCGAGATTCTCTCGTGGCTCGGACGCGGGCAGAAGATCGAGGACATCCTTCTGGGCGTTCACGAGTCCATCGCCTCGCGCTCGCTCGGGCTGTTGAGGCGCGTCGGAATAGAGCAAGAACTGACGTTCAGCGGCGGCGTCGCGAAGAACGTCGGTATGGTCAAGACCCTCGAAAGGAAGCTCGGCTTTCCGATCAACGTCAGCTCCGAATCGCACTTCCTGGGCGCCTTGGGCGCAGGCTTGTTCGGTCTCGATCGAATTCGAGCAGGCCAGCGCCCGGCGCTCCTCCGATCGAACCGCCTGCGCCAGGAGGTCTCCTGATGCTGACCGCCGGAATCGACGTCGGATCGACCTACGCCAAGGCGGTCATCCTGGCGGACGGCAGAGAAATCGTCGGCACTGCGATCGCTCGAACCGGATTCCGCCTGCCCGAGGTTTCACGACGCGTTTACGGTGAGGCTCTCGAAGCCGGCTCTCTGCGTGAGAAACAGGTTTCCTACGTCGTCGCCACCGGTTTCGGCCGCCATCAAGTGCCCTTCTGCGACGTCCGGGTCACGGATCTCACCGCTGCCGCTCGAGCCGCAAGCTTCTTCTTCCCCGCGACCCGCACGGTGCTCGACATCGGCGGCCAGACCATGAAGGCATCCAGGATCGACGACGCCTCCAAGGTCAAGTCCTTCCGCCTCAACGACAAGTGCGCCGCCGGAACCGGCGCCTTTATCGAGAAGACCGCCCAGTACATGGGCTATCGCACAGACGAGGTCGGCGCCTTGGCGGCGACCTCCAAGGACCCGGCCCCGATCTCGGGCGTATGCGCGGTCTTTGCCGAGTCGGAGGTGATCAACCACTTGTCTCTTGGACGGCCTCCCGCTGACATCATGCAAGGCGCGATCGTCTCGCTGGTGGGACGCGCCGTGCAGCTCATGAAGCGAGTGAGGATGGAGCCCGAGTACACGCTCCTGGGAGGAATCCTGCGCTTCCCGACGATGGCCACCGAAGTGCGGCGTAGCCTCGGCACTCTCGGCAGCCGTGTCAACGTACCGGAGGGCGACCTGGTTCAGTTCGCCGGGTCCCTTGGAGCGGCCTTTCTCGGCTATCGGCGACTTACCAGGCCCGATCCGGCCGTCTTGCCAGCTGCAACCCCCACCGCTGCAGGGGTTTAGGCACTGTGACTCGCATCCATCTAAATAGCTTTCAAAAAAGAACTTTTTGCCCTACCCTACCCGTTGGGGTGTGGCGGGGGCACCGTCCCCTCCGTAACCTCAAACCGCCCAATCGGGCAGCACGAACAAGAGCACGAAAGGTCGGGAAAAACCGGGGCGGGCGGTGGCAAAACCGGCGCGGAACTCAGGAGGAATCGTGGATCCCAATAGGCTCAACCAGCAGGACGCCGAGCAGGCAGAACCCAAAGACCGACCGGCACTGCGCTTCGGGCGTCGGTTCACCGAGCCCGGTGTCCACCCCTACGATGCTGTCGCATGGGAACGGCGTGACGCCGCGATCAAGGACGAGAGCGGCAACACCGTATTCGAGCAGAAGGGCGTGGAGTTTCCCGAGTTCTGGAGCTTGCAGGCCACCAACGTGGTCACGAACAAGTACTTTCGCGGAACCGCCGGGACCTCGTCGCGCGAAAACACTTTGCGCCAACCGTTCGATCGCGTCGTGAACACGATCACGGGCTGGGGCCGGGCCGATGGCTACTTCGCCACCGACCAGGACGCGGAGGTCTTCGCTTCGGAGCTGTGTCACATCCTGCTCCACCAGATGGCCTCGTTCAACTCACCGGTCTGGTTCAACGTCGGTATCGAGGACCAGCCGCAGTGCTCGGCCTGTTTCATCAACTCGGTCGAAGACACCCTGCCGTCGATTCTCGACCTGGCCAAGACCGAGGGCATGCTGTTCAAGTACGGCTCCGGCACGGGTAGTAATCTCTCGACGCTGCGATCCTCGCGAGAGGGTCTCAAGGGCGGCGGCACCTCTTCCGGTCCGGTGTCCTTCATGAGGGGATTCGACGCCTTCGCCGGCGTCATCAAGAGCGGCGGTAAGACGCGGCGCGCCGCCAAGATGGTCATGCTCGACATCGACCACCCTGACATCGTCGAGTTCATCGACAGCAAGGCCAACGAAGAGAAGAAGGCCTGGGCCCTGATCGAGGCCGGCTACGACGGAGGTTTCAACGTCCCGGGCGGCGCCTACGACTCGATTCTCTTCCAGAACGCCAACCACTCGGTCCGGCTCACCGACGAGTTCATGGAGGCGGTCGAGCACGACGGCGAGTGGACGACCCATGCCGTTCAGGGCGGCCAGGCGATGGACTCGTACTCCGCCCGTCACCTGATGCGCAAGATCGCCGAGGCCACTTGGGTCTGCGGTGACCCCGGTGTCCAGTTCGACACCCGGATCAACGAATGGCACACCTGTTCCAACACGGCTGCCATCACCGCCAGCAATCCTTGCAGCGAGTTCATGTTCCTGGATGACACCGCCTGCAACCTGGCGTCGCTCAACCTGATGGCCTTTTACGACGGCGACGAGGAACGCTTCGAAGTGAGCCGCTTCGAGCGTGCCTGCGAGATCTTGATCACGGCCCAGGAGATCCTGGTCGACAACGCCGGTTATCCGCGTCCTTCGATCGCGAAGAACTCCCACGACTTTCGTCCCCTAGGGCTCGGATTCGCCAATCTGGGCGCCCTGCTGATGGCTCGCGGACTACCGTACGACTCGGACGCGGGCCGGGACTACGCCGCCGCGATTGCCGCGCTCATGTCGGGAGCGGCCTACGCCCAATCGGGCCGGATGGCGGCGGCCCGAGGTTCCTTTCCAGGCTTCGACGAAAATCGCCGTCCGATGCTGCGGGTCCTCAAGAAGCACCGTGACTCCATCCAGCGCATCGACGCCGCGCACGTGCCGCTGGAGATTCTCCAGCGCGCCAAGGAAAGCTGGGATGAGGTGATCGAGCTCGGCAAAACCCAGGGAATGCGCAACAGCCAGATCTCGGTGATCGCGCCAACCGGCACCATCGCTTTCATGATGGACTGCGACACCACCGGGATCGAGCCCGATATCGCCCTGGTGAAGTACAAGCGCCTGGTCGGCGGCGGCATGCTCAAGATCGTGAACCGCACGGTACCGCTGGCGCTCAAACGTCTCGGCTACAGCGCGTCCGAGGCCGAGAGGATCGTCACATTCGTGAATGAGAGCGACACCATCGAGGGCGCACGCGACCTGCGGCCCGAGCACCTGCCGGTTTTCGACTGCGCCTTTAAACCGGCCAGTGGCAAGCGCTCGATCCACTTTCGGGGCCACCTCGAGATGCTCGGAGCGGTGCAGCCCTTCGTTTCAGGGGCAATCAGCAAGACCATCAACATGCCCGATGAGGCGACCCCCGAGGAAATCGAGGCGGCCTACATCGAGGGCTGGAAGCTGGGCTTGAAGGCGATCGCGATCTATCGCAACGGCTGCAAGCGCAGCCAGCCACTCTCCTCGAAGGTCTCGGCGACGGCGAAGGCCAAACCGGTTCGCCGCAAGCTCCCGGACGAGCGCCGGGCAATTACCCACAAATTCGTAGTCAGCGGCCACAAGGGGTATCTGACGGTGGGTCTCTACGATGATGGAACTCCCGGAGAGATCTTCGTGGTCATGGCCAAAGAAGGCTCGACCATCTCCGGTCTGATGGATGCCTTCGCCACAGCCATCTCTATCGCTCTGCAGCATCACGTGCCGCTCGAGACTCTGATCGCCAAGTTCGCGCACACACGCTTCGAGCCCTCGGGCTTCACCAACAACCCCGAGATCCCGATCGCCAAGTCCGTTTCAGACTACATGTTTCGCTGGTTGGGCTCGAAGTTCCTGAGTCCCGAGAAGAAACGCGAGCTGGGCATCGTGCTGCGTGAATCGGCAGACGGCGGGGAGGAGATCGCGGCCGCGGAGGTTGACGAAGACGAGCTCACGACGAGCGCGGCCGCTACGTTCCAGTTGCAGACCGATGCGCCCAGCTGTCAGGATTGTGGCTCGATCATGGTGCGCAATGGCACCTGTTACCACTGCCTCAACTGCGGTGCCACCAGCGGATGTGGTTAGGCCCGCTCGCTTTCTCTAACTAGATACACCGGCGACGGTTTCTGGACTTGTCTGCCCGTTCGCTCGTGGCCTTGCTCGCGGTCCCCGCCGGTCGGGCCCTTGGCCTCGAGCGACGGCTGGAGGCCCTTGCGGGGGAAGCTGCCGCGATCGCTCCAGATGTCAAGCTCACCCTCAAGGCCCGGCCGCGCAGAGTGGCCATTTTGCCCGGCGCCCGCACTCCGGTCTGGTCTTTCAAGGGCCGAGTCCTTGAAGGCGGCAAAGATCGGCTCGAGTCGATCCCGGGCTCGTACCTGGGACCGATCCTGCGGCTCGACACCGGCGACCGCGTGGCGCTCACCTTCAAGAACCGTCTCGCCGAGCCGAGCATCGTGCACTGGCACGGCTTGCACGTGCCGGAGGCGGCCGACGGCCACCCGCGACTGGCGGTGGGACCGGGAGATAACTACCACTACTCGTTCGAGGTCCACAATCGCGCCGGCACCTACTGGTACCACCCCCATCCCCATGAGAGAACCGGCCCGCAGGTCTATCGGGGCTTGGCGGGGCTGATCATCGTCAGCGATGCCGAAGAACGAGCGCTGGACCTTCCCCGCGGCGACTACGACGTTCCCCTGGTCATCCAGGATCGAAATTTCAACTCGACGAACGAGCTCCGCTATGACGGCAATGCCCGGGTCGGCTTCCTGGGCGAGACGATTCTCGTCAACGGCCGCCCCGACTACGTCCTCGACGTCGACAGCCGCCCTTACCGCCTGCGACTGCTGAACGGCTCCAACTCGCGGATCTACAAACTCGAGTTCAGCGATCGGACACGGGTGCGGGTCATCGGCACCGATGGTGGTCTGCTGCGCAAGCCGCTCAAGCGGCCCTATCTGACACTGGGTCCGGCCGAGCGGCTCGAGCTCTGGGTCGACTTCGGAAACCGAAGCGCCGGAGAGGAGCTCGTGCTCCGCAGCCTAGAGTTCGACCACGGCGGTTTCGGCATGGGAATGACGGGCGGCGCGCTCCCTCAGGGAGCGACCTTCGACGTCATGCGCTTCCGGATCGCACGTGAGGTCGACACTCCTCAGCCCGTCCCCAGGCGGCTTTCGAGATTCCCGAAACTCAAGCTTGCCGACTCGGTCAATGCCGACCGGCCGAAGAAGTTCCGCTACCGCATGGATGCCGGGCGCTGGACCATCAACGGTCGCACCTTTGAGATGGAAGCCGTCGCGAAGGAAGAAACATGCGACCTTGGCACCCAAGAGGTGTGGGACGTGGTCAATCAATCGGGCGATTCGGGTACCGGCGAGGGCGGCATGCTCATGCCTCACCCGGTCCATCTCCATGGGCAACAGTTCCAGGTGATCGAGCGCTCGGTGCCGGATCGCTACCGAGCCGTCTGGGACACGGTCGCGGACGGCTATGTCGACAAGGGCTGGAAGGACACGGTGCTCTTGATGCCGGGGGAGCGCGTTCGGTTCTTACGTCGCTTCGACGATTATCGCGGGCTCTTCCTGCACCACTGCCACAACCTCGAGCACGAGGACGCCGGAATGATGCGCAATTACCGGGTCGTCTAGATGTCGCAAATCAACTGGCAGAAGCGCTTCGCGGACAAAGTGACCACCGCGGCCGAGGCGGCCGCGGTGGTCAAACCCGGTAACCGAGTGTTTGTCGGGTCCGGAGCCGGCGAGCCCCAAGCGCTGGTCGAGGCCCTGTCGGCCCGCGACGATCTCCAGGACACCGAGATCGTTCACATTCTGACTCTTGGGGTGGCGACGTACGCGGAGCCCCGATTGGGCAACCGTTTTCGTCACAACGCCTACTTCATCGGTCCCAACGTCCGCGATGCCGTCCGGGAAGGTCGCGCCGACTACACTCCCATCTTCCTTTCCGAGATCCCCAGGCTCTTCCGGTCCGGTCGCGTGGTGATCGACGTGGCAATGATCGAAGTCAGCCCGCCCGACGAGCGTGGCTACTGTAGCTACGGCGTATCCACGGACATCGTCAAGGCCGCGGCCGAGTCTGCCGACTTCGTGGTGGCCGAGGTCAACAGTCAGATGCCACGAGTGTCCGGGGATTGCTTTATTCACGCCGACAAGCTCGATCTGATGGTTCCCAGCGACCTGCCGATTCTCGAAGCGGTCCAGGGGCAGCCGGACGAGCTCTCGAAACGAATCGCCCGTCACATCGCCAATCTGATCGTCGACGGCGCCACCCTGCAGCTCGGCATCGGTACCGTTCCGGACGCCGTCCTCCACTACCTGACCGATTTCAAAGACCTGGGCGTCCACACGGAGATGTTCAGCGACGGCCTCATCCCCCTGGTCGAGCAGGGCGTGATCAACAACTCGAAGAAGACCTTGCACAGGGGCAAGATCATCGCGAGTTTCGTCATGGGCTCGCGCAAGCTCTACGATTTCATCGACAACAACCCGCTGATCGAGTTCCACCCCACCGAATACACCAACGATCCGTTCATCATCGCCCAGAACGAAAAGATGATCTCGATCAACTCGGCTATCGAGGTCGACCTCACCGGCCAGGTTTGCTCGGATTCGCTCGGCAAGATGTTCTACAGCGGTATCGGCGGGCAGGTGGACTTCACCCGCGGGGCTTCGAGGTCCAAGGGTGGGAGGCCGATCATCGCGTTGCCGTCGACGGTCAAGGGAGAGACCGTCTCGAGGATCGTGCCTACCCTCAAGCCGGGCGCCGGGGTCGTGACCAGCCGCGGCGACGTTCACTACGTCGTAACGGAATACGGCTCGGCCTATCTCCACGGCAAGACCGTCCGCGAGCGGGCGGTGGCGTTGATCAACATCGCTCATCCCAAGTTTCGCCCCTGGTTGATGGCTGAGGCGAAGGAGAGGCATCTGGTCTACGCCGATCAAATCGAGCTGCCCATCCGACCTTCGACGTATCCCGAAGAGTTGGAGCGCTGGCTGGAGCTCGAGGACGGCTCGCGCGCTTTTCTGAGGCCGCTCAAGCTCTCCGACGAGGGCCTGGTGCGGGATCTCTTCTACAAACTCTCACCCGAGTCGATCAACTACCGGTTCTTTCAGCTGATCAAGACCATGCCGCACGAGAAGTTGCAGCAGTTCCTACGGATCGACTACGAAGCCGACATGGCCCTGGTGGTGCTCACGGGTTCAACCGACGAGGGGGCCCAGATGATCGCCATCGCGCACTACCTGAAAGATGCCCACAGCAACTTCGCCGAGGCGGCATTCCTGGTGCGCGACGATTGGCAGGGCAAGGGCATCGGCACCCGGTTGATGACCGCCCTGGCGCAGGCCGCGCAGATCCAGGGCATCGCCGGCTTCACCGCGGACGTGCTGGCCGACAACAAGAAGATGCTGCGCGTCTTCCACGGCTGCGGTTACGCTCTGGAAAGCCGGCTCGAGGGGAACGTGTACTCGCTGAGGATACCGTTTCGCCAGCCGGGCTGAGCTGGCCGGGACTGTCACCCCGGGTCTGCGGCACAAAAAACCTGGTGGACCATCCCGGCTAGGCCACCCTCTCGAGGCCCTTACGGAGCCTCTTGAGCTTACGCTTGCGCTGCTTCTTGCTCAGCGCCGCCAGCGCCGGACAACGCCTGCAGGCCTTGGCCTTGCGCCGGTACTTCTCGCAGCAGCTCGATTTGAGTTTCATCTAGCCGTGTCCCTGCGACCCTGAAAAGCCGAGCGAAAAGCCGAACAGGACGGCTTGCGGCCGGCCCGGCCTGAGCCCGGCTGGGCGCCGGGCCGCGACGCCTCGAGGCCCTTGACCTGCACCTCTCCACCATTGAATTGATTGCCGGTTCCCTGCCCACCGCTCGAAACGGTGTCGTTGCCCAGCAGGTTCTCGTAGTCGTCGGTCGCGGTTAGGTTCCAGCGATCTCTCGGCTGGAGGTAGTAGCTCAGCTGGATCTGCTCGTGATCTGTCGTGATCCGGTCGCCAGCCGACGAGGAGTACCGCCGGAAGGGATCGCGATCGAAATCCTCCTGCGTGAGTCCCAGATAGGTCTCGTTTCCGACCTGTTCGGTCTTGCCGAGCTTGACTTCGAGGGCCTGATAGACGCGGGCTCCGATGGGACTGCTGAACCGGAACTTGCCCATGTAATCGTCGAGGTCGAAGCCCGTGCCGCCCCTGCCGACCCTGTCGACCCTGTCTCCACTACCGCCACCTCCGTCGATCCGCTTGAAACCGTCACTCTCGAGTTGGAAGGTCTCGACAAGCCAACCGAAGCGCTCGCCGGAATCACCTACGCTCGCCCGGGCGCGCGCGAACCCCTCCTGCCCCACGCTGAAGCTGACGCGAGCTCGCATGGAGTCCGGAATACTCGCCGACAGGTAGTTGATCGCTCCGCCATTCGTGTAGGGCCCCTGCCGTATGGCGCCCGAGCCCTTCAGAATCTCGAAGCCCTCCATGCGCCCGGCCGTCGGCGAGTAGTAGGCCGAAGGGGCGGCGTAGGGAGCCGGGGCGATGAGTACACCGTCCTCGAGAAGAGTGATCTTCTGACTGCGCTCGACTCCGGTGCCTCGAATGCCGATATTCGGGCGCAAGCCGTAGCCGTCTTCCTCCTGAATGTTGAGCCCCGGCGTCTGACGCAATACCCGGTGAATGTCCGAGTACTCTTGCCGCTCGAGCTCCTCCGCGGTGATGACGTGGGCCGAGCCGGGAATGCGGCGAGCCTCCTCGGGTGTGCCGATCACCAGGAGCTGCTCGAAGAGCTCTTCCGGCTCGGCAGGGCTGTCTTGCGACGAACCGGCTGCCGCTGTCTCCGACGGGCGCTCGGGCTCGCCGTTGACATCGGCGAGCACACGCGGCTCGCCTGCCAGCAACGCCGGCAGTGCCAGCTGTGCCAGAGCGAGAGCGCACCGACCAATCTTGCGGGAGGTGATCATTCGTCTTGTGACGCCTATCAAGAGCGATCGCATCGGAGCGGACCAGCCCGCCCCGGGATGACGTCCCGAGCTTTGCGGCTCTCGGGCCCAGTGTCATTGATCTAGGTCAAGCGCGGCCCAGCGCGCTCCGGGGCCGGAGCCCGGCCGGGGCTTGAAAAATCGGACTAAATCGGTCCACAATCACCTCCATGTGCATCGCCTGCGTGGACGACCACGCCGCTGAGCTGGTCTGCGAGGAACGCCTTCCGGACTACCTGAGGCAAACCCACCTGTTCCAGGACCTCACCGATCGGCAGATCGAAGAGGTCGTAGCCGGCACTCGAATCACCAACCTCGAAGACGGCCATGGCCTCTTCAGCCAGGGCGACTCGGCACGCTGGTTCTACGTCCTGCGGGCGGGGCACATAGCCCTTTTCCGGCAGTCGGCCGAGGGTCGCGAAAGCATCATCGCAATCGTCGGCCCGGACGAGGTTTTCGGCGAAGAGCTCCTTTTTTTGGAGAGCGCCAGCCACGACCTCAACGCCAGAGCCGTGGGCGAGTGCACTCTACTCTGCATCGACCGGCAGCGATTTCGCTCGTTTCTGAAAAGCTCGCCGTCGCTCGGCTTCCGCCTCATGGGTACCTTGTACCGACGGCAGAAACTACTTCTCGATCACATCGAGCGACTGACTCTCCAGGACGCCACCCAGCGACTCATGGCCTATCTGCTGGACCAGGTCGGTGACGACGGCGGGCCGCAACGCCTGGAGCTGGCGCTGCCCAAGGGCACTCTGGCCGCCCACCTCTCAATCCAGCCGGAGACCCTGTCCAGAATCCTGACTCGGCTCAAAGAATGTGACTACCTGCACGAGGAGGGGGACGCTCTGATCGTACAAACCGAAGCGATGCGGGCGGGTCTCATGTGCCAGAGATGCGAGCAACGCTGGGGCTGCCCGGGTCCTGGGCGACTCTACCGAGACCCGGGTGCCGAAGAAGCCTCTTCAACCACCGCCACCGCCGCTCGGTAGAGGCCCCTCAAGCCCCCGCCCGAGGGGCGGCGAGCCCTGGCGATCGACCGACGCGGCGGCAAAAGGAAGTCGGCACCCCTACCCCGCCGGGCGGGACTCTCGCCGGCACGAACAATTGGCTCCTTCCAGTTGGCGTCGGGGGGTGCAATTTCTTGAATCGAGCCGGTGCATCCAATTGAATCGCGCCTCAGAACGGGGTTCTTGCGCCACTGGCTAATCCTTTCCTAGCAATGCAGATAGCAAGAAAGCACTCGCGCCGATTAGAGGGCACAGCCTATGCAACTCTCACCATTGTGATGTGGCGACGGCTACGAAGGCCCGTGCATCCGGGCGGGATATCACCTGCCCGACCGTGCTGGCAGGTTGCGGATGTTTGTGAAAGACTGTAGGTTGCATAATAAATTACAAAAGCAGGGGGATGGACTCTCTTGCTTCCAATCGTTAACCAAGAAAGGAGAACGATCATGAGGAGGAACTCAGGCTTCGTGGCCGCCGTGGCGACGCTACTCCTGGCGATGCCACTGGTAGCGCCGGACGCGTTCGGCCAGACCACCGGCCGCATTGAAGGCCAGGTGGTGGGGGTCGAAGGATCGGCCTTCCCCGGAGTCACGATCACGGCGACCAGCGATAGTCTGCAAGGGCCGCGCGTGGTCGTGACCGACTCGAACGGCAACTTCCGCTTCCCGACGGTGCCACCGGGCGTCTACACCATCAAAGCGGAGCTCGATACCTTCACCACTCTGGAACGCGAGGGGGTCAAGGTAGGTATCGACCGGACCGCCACGATCGCGATGCAGATGGCGCCGGCGACGGTTTCGGACCAGATCATCGTCACCTCGGAGACACCCCTCGTCGACACCCAGAGCTCGTCGTCAGGTGTCAACATCACCGACGATCTCTTCGACCAGATTCCGCTCGGGCGCGACTTCTACAAGGTCGCCCAGGTCGCCGCGGGGACCGGTGAGGACCGCGAGGGAACCACGATCTCCGGCGCGACCAGCGTCGAGAACCAGTACATCGTCGAGGGTCTCAACACCACCGGCGTCGAGCTGGGGCAACAGAAGAAGGCGCTCAATTTCGAGTTCATCGAAGAGGTCCAGGTCATCACCGGCGGCCTGCCGGCCGAGTACGGCCGGATCACCGGTGGCGTGGTCAGCGCCATCACCAAGTCCGGCGGCAACACCTACAAGGGCGATGCCTTCGGCTACTTCGAGGATCCGGATCTCAAGGCCGACAACTCCACTCAGGGTGACCTCCGGGACGACGCCTTCCAGGTCGTCGAGATCACCGACCAGCAGGACATCGGCTTCGACCTCGGCGGCTACTTCGTCAAGGACAAGCTGTGGTTCTTCGGCGCCTTCAACCGGGTCGAGAACACCGAGAGAAAGACGCTCATTCGAGACATCCCGGTGCCCGGCGGCAACGTGGCCGGCGATACGGTCGACACCGATTTCGAGACCGATCTCTGGGCCGGCAAGCTGACCTGGAGCGCCAACAGCAGCAACACCCTGACGATGTCTGCTTTTTCCGACAAGGGTGAAGAGGCGGGTGACGTCGCCAACTTCGACTACCAACAGATCGACGGCCCACCCAGCACCTATCTGGGTAACCGGGAGTTCGGCGGCACCGACTACATCGGCCGCTGGGACGGCGTCTTCGGATCGTCCTTGGTGGCGGAGGCCGCCTTCGGCACGCACAACGAGGAAGACAAGATCAGTGGACCCGGCAAAAGCATCGTTCATATCATCGACCAGTCCGTATCGGGTAGCCCGACCTCGGGCGGTTTCGGTTTCCACCAGGACACCGAGTTCGAGCGCGACGTTTTGAAGCTCAACGTCAGCAAGTTCCTCGGCGACCACGAGTTCAAGCTCGGCGCCGACGAGGAGACCGTGTCGGCGGTCAACGCCAACTGGAACGGTGGCGCCGGCCAGCGCATCTATATCCGGCCCCTGCGAACGGACCAGCAGCACTATCGTCACCGCTTCTACGTCGACGACGAAGCCCCGGGCTTCGATGCGGACGACCCGTCCACTTGGACGCTGCTGGCGCCTCTAGTGTCGACGCCTGAGACCACCAACACCTCGTACTTCGCCCAGGACAGCTGGCGGGCTACGCCCAACCTGACCGCCAACATCGGCGCACGCTTCGAGCGTCAGGAGATCGGCGACCGGTTCGGAGTGAGCCAGATTGACCTGGACGACAACTGGGCGGCTCGGCTCGGAGTCGTCTGGGACGTCAAGAAGGACGGTCGAAGCAAGCTGTTTGCGAACTACGGCCGCTACTTCCTCAGCATCCCGATGGACATCAACATCCGGGCGTTTGGCGGTGAGGTGCAGTGTTTCTGCTACAACTTCTCGCCCGATCCGGCCGACTTTGCGCCCGATCCGGATGCACCCGAGAATTCGAGGCTGCTCGGCGCCGGCGGCACGCCGGTCGATCCCTCGCTCTCCGGTCAATACGTCGATGATTACCTGATCGGCTTCGAGTACGAAGTCCGGCCCGACTTAGTCGTCGGTGTGCAGGCCAGCTACCGCGATCTCGGCCGAGTGGTCGAGGACTTTCTCGTCGTCGAAGAGGGCGACTACTTCATCGCCAACCCGGGCGAAGGCCTCGGCACCGCGGTGACCTTCTACGACTACTACTACAGTGCCCAGTACAACTACGGGGTCGACTACGGTTTCCCGAACGGTGACCCGATCACCGACTTCACCGCCCCGGTCACTTCGCCGACGCGTGAGTACACGAGCGTTCAATTCACCGCGCGCAAGCGTTTCTCCAACAACTGGCAGCTGCTCGGCAACTATGTCTGGTCGCAGCTCGAGGGCGACTACGACGGTGCCTTCCAGGTGTCCACCGGACAGCTGGATCCGACCATCAACTCGGCGTTCGACTACGCCGATTTCCTGGTCAACGCCGACGGTGACCTGTCGCTCAACCGCGAGCACCAGTTCCGCGTCGACGGCAGCTACCGGTTCAGCGAGGGCAAGGCGGACGGTTTGACGATCGGAGCCTCGGCTTCGTTCAAATCGGGCTTCCCGCTGAATGCCTACGGCTACAGCTCGGCTTACAACAACCACGAGCTGTATCTGGTGCCACGAGGATCGCTGGGTTCAGGTCCGGATCTCTATGAGATCGACGTCCATTTCGGCTACCCCGTGAAGGCGGGCAACTTCGAGGTCAACTTCCTGCTGGACATCTTCAACCTCCTGGATCGCCAGAAGCCTTTCCGGCTCGACGAGCGGTTCAACCGGCCTGAAGATGGTCACTGTGCGGACGATGGCAATACGACCGGCATCGATCTCGACCTGTGCAACAACATGGGTGGCATCCGCAACGTGACCGGCACCCTCGACGCGCTGGGGGCGGTCAATCCGGGCGATTCCACCAACCCGAACTTCCTCACCAAGGCGTTTCGCAGCACCGATTACAGCGGGCAGCGAACGGCTCGGATAGGAGTACGTTTGAGCTGGTAATCGCGCACTGACAGCGTGATATAAGGGGTCTCCTCCGGGAGGCCCCTTTTTTTGCACTCCGTGAAGAAATACCACCTCCCGAACCACCCGCGAGCTGCACTCGCTCGACGCGCTCTGCTGGCCTGCCTGCTCGTGATCGGCTCGCTTCAACTCGGTTGCGGAGCCCCGGACGAATCCGATCCGTCCCGAGCGGTGGCTTCCTCGATCGCCACGATCGCCCGTCAGGCGAAACCAGGGAACCGGGTCATCTTCGTCGGCCTCGACGGCGCCGACTGGTCGCTGCTCGATCCCTACATGGCCAAGGGCGCGATGCCCAGTCTCGAGCGCCTGGTCGACGAGGGACAGGGCGGCGTGCTCTGGTCGCTGCGACCGGCTCTCTCGCCCTTGGTCTGGACGACCATAATGACCGGCACCAGCCCGCTCGAGCACGAGGTACTGGACTTCGCCCGCTTCAACCCGGTGAGCGGAATCAAGGAGCCGATCACGGCGGATGAGCGCAAAGTTCCGGCGATATGGAACATGCTCACCTATGCCGGCAAGAGCACGACGGTCCTCGGGCTCTGGGCCACCTACCCGGCCGAGCCGATTCGCGGACTGGTCGTGTCCGACCGCCTGTTCTCGTTCCTCTTTCACGAGGACGAGCCGCCGTCGGGAGTCGCCTACCCGCCCGGGCGCGAAGCCTGGGCGCGGGCGGCACTCGAGCGCGCCGAAGAGACGGTCGATTTCGACCGGCTGTCCGAGTACCTGCCGTGGCTCTCGCGGGCGGAGTTCGAGGGGCTTCGTGGTATCGACGACCCCTACTCGCACCCGGTGAGCGCGCTGCGCCGCATCCTGATCGAGACCGAGCTCTATCACGCGCTGGCCATGGACTCGCTCGGCGACGAGCAAGCGGATCTCACCGTGATCTATCTTCAGGGAACGGACTCGATCGGCCACGTGTTCGCTCCGTACGCTCCGCCGCGACAGCAGGAGGTCACGGCCGAGGACTACCAGCGCTACAACCGGGTCCCCGAGCTCTACTTCCGCTACGTCGACCGCCTGCTGGGTGAGTACCGCGCCCGGGCCGAGGCCACCGGCTCGATCCTCATGCTCGCCTCCGACCACGGGTTCAAGTGGCACGAGGGGCGCCCCACGCATCTCTCCAGCTTCGCCGGGGCGACCGCGGCCAAGTGGCATCTACTCAGCGGCATTTACTTGCTGTGGGGCCCCGGCGTCGAGTCCACTCAGGGTCACGGTGGCCAGGGCAAGGTGGCTCAGGTTTGTGCCACCCTGATGGACCTTCTCGGCCTGCCCCCGGGGCGGAGGGTGACCGGTCCGTCGCTTCTCGAGAACGGCTCGGATGACTCCGAACCGATCGACTACCGAAGTCACTATCGGCCGGTCGAAGGAGTGGCCGTCGACGCCGCGGTGGCCGAGAGGGAGCTCGACAAGCTCCGCGCCCTCGGCTATCTCGGTACCAGCGAAGCCGAGAGCGCCGAGCTCGAGCGAACCGATCTACAGCCGACTTGGACCTCCGGCGCCTACAACAACGCCGGCCTCCTTCTCCGAGCCGAAGGACGGCCGGAGAAGGCACAGGAGGCCTTCGAGCACGCTCTGGACAAGGATCCGAATCAGGCCTCGGCGCTGTGGAACCTGAGCGATCACCTCTTCCAGGACGAACGCGACGTCGATCGCTCGGACGAGCTCCTGATACGAGCTCTCGCCAACGGTCTCCCCGAGGGCGTGCAATACCTGGTGGGTCGAGCGATCGGCTACCAGCGTGCGGACCAAGTCGAGCGTAGTCTCGCCCTTCTCGAGCGTGCCGTGGAGGTACGCCCCGACGAGTCCGAATTGTGGCTGTTTCGGGGCCGCTACCGCATCGGTGCCGGCGCCTGTCGGGATGCCCTGACCGACTTCCAGCAAGCGAGCCGGCTCGCGCCTGAGAACCCGGCGATTTTCGCCTCGGTGGGGGTAGCGCACCTCTGCCTGGAAGAGCCCGCAAGCGCAGCCCGCGCTTTCCGGCAATCACTCTCTCTGGACCCGAATCAACCTCAGGTGCAGGCCTACTTGCGACAACTACAGCAATAGCGCCTGGGAGGGCCAACCTGCTAGGGCGGCTTCTTCTGCGGGCGGACAAGGGGAGCGACACTGCCACCCCAACTGCCCGTGGTGAGCTCCTCAACCACGACCACCACGGCACCCGTGTCAGGCGGCAGGGTCACGTGAGCGGAGTGCCCCCAGTGCGCTCCCTCTCTCAAATCCTGCTCCCACACCACCTCGTGATGGACGAAGGGCACCCGCTCGGGAAAGTAAATCGCCGTCGTGACCCGAAGAGCCGCGCCGTCGAGGCTGCGTCGTACCGCGTCGAGCGGAGCGAGATGAAGTCGGGCCGCAAGCGTGGCACCGCGATCCTCCGTTTCCGCGGAGTCGAACAGGACCATCGACTCGAGCTCGAGATCTCCCAGCCGCCGCCCCTGAGCGATCAGCTGCGCGCGATTCAATACCACCTCCTCCGGGGTTTCGGAGCCCACCCAGCGAGGCGCCTGGATCTTGAGACCGGGGCGCTTGGCTCGGACCTGGAGGCGGTGGATCCTGCCGTCCGGCAGTCGGGAAGCCTGGTAGGTCAGACGAATCCGGTCGGCGAGGTTGGTCACCGCGTTCTCCAACTCCTTCTCACTGGTCAGGAGCTCGCCGCCCGAGTCCCGCGCGAGCTGGAGAAGGGGCTCCAGGGGCCTCGACATCAGGAACCTAGCAGCGCCGAGGGAGCTCGTCCTCTGACCGGAGCCGGCGTCCTGGACGACCGAGGTCCCGCTCTCGCTCGCCGGGGCCGCCATCCCCGCCCCGAGCTCTCCGAGAGCAACGCCGACGATGGTCCAGTTGCTCCCCACCAGCACCCGCGCCATTTCCTCCGTCAACGATCCGAAGGCCAGCTCCTGGAGCTCAGGGGAGAGCCTCGACTCGAGCCGCTCCTCCACCCCCGCCAGGTAGAAGTCTCGCGGATCGACGTCGTAGCCGTCGCTGACCAAAATCAGCGCCCGCGGGCTCTTGGCTCGGTAGCGAGCGAGGTGGCTCAGCAACAGATCGCGCCGCGCCTGGATAATCGCCCTTTCCTGCAGTAGCGCTGAGCGGATCTGCAACTGGCGGCCACCTTCATCGGTCTGCCGAGCGGCCTGTCGCCTCGCCAGACTCTCGACGCTCCCCGGTCTCCCCGCAGGCGCAGTACTGCCCCCGACCCCGCCCGGCGAGCGCTGCGAGCTGATGGCCTCCTGATCGGCGATCGTCCGCAGGTACCTGCGTCGGACGCCCGCGACCTGAGACTGTCCCCGCACCTTTTTGGCGACCCTGGCGAGCGCCGTGCGGACCGCTCCCGCGTCACGCGTCGCTGCCTGAAGTATCGTGACCGACTCCTCGGCCAGGGTAACCTCCACCAAACCGAGGTCCGCCAGCCGCCCGGCCTGCTCCGCGAGATTCAAAGCCGCGATCTTGACCGCCCTTCGGCCGCAAAGAGCCTGATCGAAGTAAATGACGGTGTGCCAATCGCGCTTGCGAGCCCCTTCTTTCGCAGCGGGCGGCGCGCCCGAGTGAGCTTCAGTAGCAGGCGCTTGCGAAGCACTCTCGACTCCGATCACCGGTTGAATGACGCCGTCCTCCAGGACTTCGAAGTCGTCCGGTCCGAGATCCGCCGGCAGCCCGCCGCCCTGGTCTCGGACCAGAATGAACAGATCGACGGCGGTAACGGCGATTCGCTCCGAGAACGAACCGCCCTTCTCTCCCTCGTCCTGCGCAGCGGCCCCGGCCAAGAGCGCGCCGAAGCACAGACCGACCGCGGTACCCGCCGCGCAAAGCCTCTTGCGTCTCATTTCAACACCTCTCGAGAATCTGAGTTCCGTCCGTCGAATCACTCCCCTTTGGGGCGGACGAGTGGCGCGACGCTACCGCCCCAGCTGCCGCTGCCGAGCTCTTCGACGACGACCACGACCCCGCCGGCGCTCTGAGGAAGGCTCATTCTTGTGGTGTAGCCCCAATTATCTCCTTCGCTCAGATCCTGAGCCCAGTGCATGGAATGGTGAACGAAGGGGTCGCGGTCCGGGAAATAGACCGCCGTCGTCACTCTGAGAGTCGCTTGCTCCAGTTCGCCGCGCACCGGTTCCAGCGGGACCAAGTCGAGCCGCGCAGCCACAGTGGCGCCGGGATCGCCGTCTCTCGCCGAGTCGAACAGAACCATCGCTTCGAGACGCAAGTCGCCGATCTGACGACCTTGAGCGATCTGCCGGGCGCGGCTGAGAGCGATCTCCTCCGGCGTCGCCGAGCCGACCCAACGCGGCGCCTTGATCTCGACGCCGGGGCGCCGAGATCGCACCTCGAGGCGATGGATCTTTCCGTCCGGTGGCCGCGGCGTCTGGTATGTCAAAAGAACTCGCTCGTTGAGCCCGGAAACTGCGGACGGTACGCCGCGCGGGTCCGTCAACAGATCACCGCCGGTAAAATCCGCCAGCTTGGCGAGGGGCTCCAGCGGCGCCGACAGCAAGAAGCGAGGCAAGCTCTCGGACGGCGAGCGTTCACCGGCATTGAAACTGTGGCTGATGGAACGCCCTCTCTCGCTGGCCGCGCCCGACAGATTGGCCTGCAGATCTCCCAACGCCAGACTCAAGGTCGTCCACCCGCTGGCGGCGAGCAGGCGAGCCATCCTATCGGTCATGGGCCCGAAGCTCGCCTCCATGAGCTCAGTGCTCAAGCCCGAGCGGATCTCCTCGGGAACACCAGCAAGATAGAAGTCTCGAGGGTCGCTGTCGAAACCGTCGCTTACCAAGAGCAACGCCCGCGGTCCACTTGCTGGATAGACGGCCAAATGCTCGAGCAAGAGATCTCGCTGGTGGTCGATGACGCGAACCTCCTGCTGCAGAGCGGAGCGAATCTGCATTCGCCGACTGCTGCCGTGCTCTCTGCCGAGGCTTCGCCTCTCCGGAGGCTGCAAGCTCGCCGGCCCTCCGGAGCTGGCACCAGCCGACCCGGGGGTGCGGTTTCCGCGGATGACACCGCGGTTGCTAACCTCGGCCGCCAACCGGTCATCCAAGCCTTGAATGTATCTGCGTCGGATTTGACTCACCGCCTCGCGACCGGGGTTCTTCCTACCGGCTCGCACGAGGGCCTGCCGGAGAACCTCAGGGTCGCGGGTGGGTGGCTGCAGGGTCTCGACAGCCGTGGTGGCGGCAACGATCTCCACTTGCCCCAGGTCGGTGAGAGCCTGAGCTTGTTCGGCAAGAGTGCGGGAAGCCGCCTTGATGGCGCGCCGCGAGCAGAGAGCCTGGTCCAGATAAATGACGATTCTCCATTCGCGGCCTGCGCGCGCAATGGCGACGGCTCGTTCACTCGGAGCTATCTCAGCCATGGGCTCAGCCAATGGCTCGGCCAACGGCTCGGCCACTGTCTCGACTAGCGGCTCAAATGCTGGCTCGGCCGGCGGCTCGCCCAGCAGCTCGAGCCCGATGACGGACTGCGAAACGCCATCCTCGAGAACTTCCAGATCCGCGATTGCGAGGTCGGCGGGAAGGTGGCCGGACGCGTCGCTGACCTGGAGTACGATGCCCACCGCGGTAACGTCGACTCGGCTCCCGACCGAACTCTGAGGCATCTCGCCGGCGCTCGCCGAGCTCGCGAGAAAGAGAAGCTGGCCGATGACCGGGAATGCGGCAAGACGCAGCCGGCAGCAAACGGTGATGGGCTGGCGGGCACCGAACATCTCTCTAGCCCTCTCCGACAACCAGGTAGCGGCTGACAAACGAGCTGGTGTGGCCCAGGTCGTCGCGCAGCCCGATCGCTACCTTGTGCCGGCCGGGTCTCATCACGAGCTGGGTCTCGTAGACCAGCGACTCCTCGAGCGCCGCTTCGAGATGCTCGCTCGGAATCCGGATCGGAATCGGCGCCTGCTCCACCGGTGAGATCCCCCCCTCCTCGTCCATGGCCGAGATGAAGACTCGCACTCGGGCTCGGTGCTCGCCTCCCTGGGGAATCAGAACGACCTCATCGAACGGCACGCGGACAAGCAAGGTTACCAGGTACAGCCCATCCTCTCGTCGCCGCTGAGCTCCCAGATCGACTCCGACACGCACCGGGTTGCTGTCGACCCCGTAGAGCAAAGCGGAGGTCGTACCGTCCACCATGTGATTCTCGACGCTCTTCGACCGATAACCCTCGCGATGGCGGACCCGCAAGTCTTCGCGCCGCACCCGAACCTCGATCTTGTGAAACCGGCCGTCGCTGGCGTGGGCCGGCCGGAAGCCGAGCGAGTAGTACGACGTGAAATCGCCGGCGATCCGTCGCAAGCCCGGCCCGACGTCGTTGGTATTGACCACGGCCAGGCCGCCCGTGGTATCGGCGAGAAAGCGAATCGGACTCTGCAGATTCGCAACATGCAGCGCGTCGATGTCGGGGCCGATCGTCTCCCAGCCGCCGCCCTTGCGCTGGATCGCGTCGGCTCCGTACGTCCGCAATCCGCTGGCGTCGATCGCGTAGAAAGTGACCCGGTTGGCGTTCGCGGTGGCGGCCAGCTCCTGAATCCGGCGCGACGCATCGAAAGCACGGACTTCGCTCAGAACCGACACGTCGTCGCTTCTCTGCTGGACGGCATAGAACAGCTCCTGAGCCGGAATCATCGGAAATCCGTCGCTGACATGGAGAATCGCCTTGCGCCCCGGCAACCCGGACAGAGGCCCGATGAAGTTCTTGAGAGCGTCGATCGTGAACGAAAGGTCGTTGGCGACCGACTGCGCGTGTTGGCGGATCCTATGGATCAGCTGCGTAGTGTCGCCGGCATCGCTGTTCTCGATCTCGTCCAGCAGATCTCGACGCTCTGCGTCTGCCCTCGTCAAATGCCCACTCGTCGACTCCATCTCGACAAGTGCCTCGGCGATCGACGCGATATCGCCCGTGAACGGACGTTCCACCTTGAGGAATCGATCATAGGAGACCAGCATCACCTGGTCCCCTTCTTCTACGTTCTCGAAGAGAAACGTCCGCACCCGGCCCAGTACCCGATTGCGGTCCAGCGGGCGAACGTTGAAGTTATCGATGAACACGACGAGGTGAAGACGTTGGTCCTCGAGCCGGCGCGGAACCGGCCGCGGCTTGTCGCGTTCCGGTACCGCGGGCTGTACTGGTGGCGCGGCAGCCGTCGCCGGACCGGCTTGGTCTTCGGTCTCGCGCGCGTAGAAATTGGTTACTTCTACCTGACGACCATCCTCGTAGATCTCGAAGTCGTCGCGCGTCAGCCCGCCGACGTGTGTCCCTTTCTTGTCGGTCACGATGACCTCGACATTGACGACGTTGACCTCGACCGTCTCCACAAACGTCTCGCCCGGGTCTGCGGGCGTGGGCCGGTCTTGTCCGGCAAGGCCGGGCGACACCGACAAGATGAAAGCGACGGTCCACGAAACCGGGAGTTGCTTCATCTGGTTCCCTCCGTGCCGCTTGCGCGAGGAATGCGTGCACGGGGCCTCGACCGGCGGCTAGAAAAATCCTAGCACGCCCGACTCCTGTTCTTCGCGCCGAACAAAGAGGAACGGGCTTCGCCTATACTTTCCCGGGGGCCGGATTTCAGGGAGCCGTCCAGCAGGTCTGGATACCCCCTAGGTTCCACGGAACGGAGGATTGATGAGAGGAATAGCAAGAGTTCTTGCCATCTTGGCCGTCGGCTCTCTTGCAGTCGCCACACTCCAGGCGCAAGCACCCGGCAGGCTGTCAGGCGTCGTCTCGGACGAGACCGGAAAGCCGCTTGCCGACGTCCAGGTCACCGTGACCGACCCGGAGGTGTCGTCGTTCAGTCTGTCGACGAAGACCAACAAGAAGGGGAAGTACGCTTTCTTGATCAAGGACGTCACCAGGCCCTACTTGTGCCAGTTCGAGAAGGAAGGCTTCCAGACCTTGGAGCTGACGATCAAGATCCCGTTCAACTCGAATCTCGAGAAGAACCTCACCATGCCCTCGCTCGAGTCTCTGCAGGCCTCCGCCGCGAACTTGCCCGCCCCGACCCCAACCGAGTCCGAAACCGGCTCGGTGCACGTCAATCCGGCAATCCTCGTGTTCAACGAGGGAGCGGCAGCCGCCTCTGCGGGCGATCTCGAGACCGCCGAGCAGAAGTTCGACGAGGCGATTACCCTGGACCCCGATCTTCCCGAAGCGCATGCCGCCCTGTCGGCACTCTGGCTCGCAAGTGACCGGTTCGCCGAGGCGGCCACGGCCGCGGACAGAGCGCTGGAGCTCGAGCCCGGGAACATCCGGGCCATGGAGATCCGCTACCAGGCACACAAAGCCCTGGGCAATGAAGCGGAGGCCGCGCAGGCCCTGGCCGAGCTCCAGGCAGCCAGTCCGGAGGCCGCGCAGCTTGACCGCTACAACCGCGGAGTCGGCCTCTTCAACACCGGCGCGATCGAGGAGGCCAAGTCGCTTTTTCTCGAGGTTCTCGAGCTCGACCCCGGACACGCCCGCAGCCACTACATGCTGGGAATGTGTCACGTCAATTCAGGCGACAACGCCAAGGCCAGGGAGCACCTCGAGCGGTTTCTCGAGCTCGCTCCCGATGACGCCGATGCAGCAAGCGCCCGAGAGATGGTGCGCTATCTGGGGGGAAGCTAACCGGCTTCGCACCCCGGGCCCCTTCGCCTCATACAGGATCGGCTGCTGAACCCAAGCGCCAGCGTCAGGCGGAGTCGAGTCCGGCCGCGACCGGCGTTTCCACCAGGGAATCGAGCGCGGCTTCCAGGTCCTCGACCAGATCCTCGGTGTCTTCGCAGCCGACCGCCAGGCGGATCAGGTTGTCGGTGATGCCGGCTGCTTCCCGGGCCTCGCGGGACATGCTGGCGTGGGTCATCGAGGCCGGATGCTCGATCAGCGTCTCGACACCTCCCAGAGAGACGGCCAGGGTCGCGAGCTTGACCCTCTCCATCAGCAGCCGACCGCTCTCGAGGCCACCTCTCACGCCGAAACAGAGGATGGCACCCGGCCCGTCCATCTGCCTGGCAACCAGCTCGCGCTGCGGGTGATCGGCCGCTCCCGGGTATCTCACCCATTCGACCGCCCGATGCGCGTGGAGCACATCGGAGATCGCCGACGCGTTGAGCTGAGCTTGCCTCACTCGCAGGCCCAGCGTCTTGAGCCCCCTATGCACCAACCAGGCCTGATGCGGATCGATGCAGCCGCCATGGTGGTTGAGCACCCCACGGATCTCTTTGCGTTGACTCTCGGTCGAGGTGATGATCATCCCCGCCACCACATCGGCGTGGCCGTTCAGGAACTTGGTCATGCTATGCACCACGACGTCCGCCCCGAGCTCCAGAGGTCGCTGCAACACCGGCGTCGCGAAGGTGTTGTCGACCACCAGCAGGAGGTCTTGCCGACGCGCGATCTCGGCACAACCCCTGATGTCGGAGAGCCTTATCGTCGGGTTCTCGGGCGTCTCGATGTAGAGGATTCGGGTCTCCGGCCGCAGTGCGGCCACTATGTTGTCCAGATTGGACGTGTCTACAAAACTCGACTGGACCCCGAATCGGCGAAAGTGCTTCTCCACGACAACGCGGGAAGGCCCGTAAACCGAGTCGGTGCCGACCAGGTGAGCTCCGGCCTCGAGATAAGTGAAGAGAACCGTGAAGATGGCCGCCATGCCCGAGCTCGTCGCCAGCCCGGCATGGCCGCCTTCCAATGAGGCCACCGCCTCTTCGAGGGCCGCCACGGTCGGATTCCCCATGCGGGTGTAGATGTAGCCGTCAGCGGTGCCCTCGAAACGAGCCGCGCCCTGCTCCACGGAATCGAAAACAAAGGTAGACGACTGGTAGATCGGCACGGAGACCGCGCCGTGGAGCGGATCCGGTCGAGCGCCCGCGTGCACGGACCTGGTGTTGAAACCGCCTTTTGACTCTCGCATTCTCGGGCACCTCCTGGATCGGTCGACAGACAGAGCCAACGACTATCCTAGGCATTCCGGCCGCGGCAAGAACCGCATCGGCAGGTGGGCCTACCCCACTCGAACGGGCGGTCAACGTCTTCCGATGCCGAGGGCTCGAAC
Source organism: bacterium (assembly GCA_024224155.1). Lineage (NCBI taxonomy): Bacteria > bacterium. The sequence goes on along the minus strand of JAAENP010000099.1, from coordinate 5,677 downwards.
CGGCGGCGCGCTCCTGCGCTCAGGTCTCTAGCGCTCCCAGCTCAAACCCAGCGACGGCATGATCCCGAACCAGGACTCTTCGTTGAAGACCGGAGTGTAGCCTCCGTCCGGCTGCTGGACCCAACTCCAACCATCGATCTCGATGCCGCGCAGATTGTTCTGGTCGTAGAGGTTCTGAACGTCGACGAAGAAGGTCAGGCGCCCGTTTCGGAGCCGAGTGACCCGGCTCGCGCGAAGATCCAGCCGATGGTAATCGGGCCAGCGCTCGGCATAGAACGGGCCGACTGTATAGGCGAGGCGCCCCGAGCCGTCGGGCTCCCTCACCCACTCGCCCGAGACGTCGGTCGCCGGCCAACCCGTGTGGAACAACCATACCCAGTTGAGATTCCATTTCTCGCCGACGTGCCAGTTGGCGTTAGCCGTGAAGGCGTGGGGTTGATCGTTCGAACGCAACTGCTTGCGCCCATCGACCTCATCCTCGATCGACGAGAACGTGTAGCTCAGCCACCAGTTGAGCTTCCTCCGCACCGGGCTCCTGAGGTAGGTCTCGACGCCCTCTGCCAGCACGCTGTCAGGCGCGATCCGGATGAGGTCGGGCGCGACCTCGGCGATCGGCTCGAATGGGTTGAAGAGCGTCTCGTAGCGCGGCCGAGGATCCCTGACTTCACGCCGGTAGGCATCGATCCGGAGGCTGTAGCCCTGAAACCATCGTTTCTCGAAGCCCAGGTTCAAGTGCTCGGCACGCTGGACCGGATAAAACTCGGTCTCGCCGAACTCGACGTCCAACTCGTGGACTCTTTGAGACTGGTAGAAATGCCCCCAGCCGGCGCGCAGCACGCTCTCTTCAGCCAGCTCCCACACCAGATTGAGCCGCGGGCTCGCCTGGCTGTCGTCGGCGAGAGTCTGCTCGTCGTAGCGCCCTCCAACCTCCGCCGTCAGGTGCTTGCCGATCCGAGTCCGATCGGCGATCCAGAGCGAGTACTGCTCGCCGCTTTCGACACCCAGGTAGCGAGTGGTTCGCACCGGCGGCGGAAACCGCGGGTCGTCGATGAAGTTATCGTCTTCGATCTCGTTGAAGTAGTCGTAGTCGGCATCACACGAGCGCGCTTGGAGACCGGCCTTCAAGTAATGACGATCAGAGGCTGCGATGCTCCAATCCTGGCGCAGATCCAGCACGTCCAGTACGCGGTCATCGAGCATGTCGAAGTGCTCCGCGTACTCGCTCCATAAGATCGATCGATCTCGATCTACGCGGGCCGCCGAGACGATGCTCTCGACCACGGTCTTCGAGCCCAGAATGGCGCGATGGCTCGCGCCCAGTGTCGAATTGCCGTAGGCGGTCCGAAGCGTGAGCTCCTCGGCACCGTCCACCTCATCGATGGTCAGGCTGTCGTCCGCGCTCAGCAGCTTGAAGGAAACACTGTGACTCGGGTTGAGGTCGTAGTCGAGCTTGGTGAACAGATCCCAGTAGCGTGGCTTCCACTCGTCGTCGTCCGACTTGCCCTGATCCTCTCCGACGAAGTTCATGATCAAGTCGAGGTAGCCGCGCCGCGCCGAGCTCAGCCAGCGCCCTTTGTCCTCGGCAAAGCTGCCGGAGCCTCCCACCCACAGATTGGAGAAGCTCACCCCGAGATTCGTGCGCAGCTGTGACGGCCGGCTGGTGGTGAGATCCAGAACACCGCTCATCCGATCGCCGTACTCGGCCGGGTAGCTGCCCGGGATGAGATCGACGGCGCCGATCACTTCGGGATCCAGAATATTAAATACGCCTTCGAAGTCTTCGAGATGAAAAGGCTCGAAGAGCTCCAGGCCGTCGAGCCGCACGAGCAGCTCTTCGTGGGGGCCGCCACGGACGTTGAAGCGGGCCGAGAAGTCCTTGCTCGAGATCCCCGGGAGAATCGAAACCGCCCGAAACAAGTCGTCGCCGAAGTGCGGCAACTCCATGATCTGCTCACGGTTCAGATCAACCACGGTGACGGGCTCGTCTCTGAGCAGCGAGTATCGGGCCGTGACCACGATCTCGTCGAGGGCTACCGGAACGGCGGTCTCCTCGGGAGTCTCCTCCTCGGCAAGCTCCTGCGCCGCCACCGGGCCGGCCATCACCACCGTCAGAATGCAGATCATCGACAAAAGCTGGCTGGTTCTCATCCTGTCCTCCTCGGCGATCCGAATTAGGCTCTCTACGGGTAACGCGCTCTTCAGGCGGCGACTCCGCAGGCACGGTCGCTATGACCCGGGCACACGGAGCCTCACCGGGGCGGAGCCCGGATACCCGGACGGTCTCCGCCGATTCCCCCGCTGACGAAGCGCTCGGGACTCCGGCTAGGCACCGGCCCGCGGTCGCGCCCCACCCTCCCACCACCGCAGCACTCGCAACGCTCTCAGCGTGTTCCACCTCGACGACCGCCGGATCGACTCCATCTGGAACCAGTAACGGGCGCGATAGCGATACTCCAGAATCCAGCGTCCGTCGTGGCGCCGCTTGCTGCGCAGCAGCCCGATCGCGTCGCCCAGGCGCGTGTCCCTGGGCGCGTCGACCGAGCGGAAGTAGTCCAGCGCGCGCAGGATGTCGAAGTGCCATTGCGGCGGAAAGGCGAGGCGCAGGAAGTCTCGCTTGATCACCTCGCCGGTGCGATGCGAGCGAAACAGGCGGTGCGCGAGCAGAAACTCGCGCCCCCGTCGCTGGGCCGCGCGCACGACGCCGAGCTCTCTCGCCTCCCTCGCCCGATGCCGCTCGTAGTACAGCAGGCCCTCGAGAGCCAGGATGGTCGTGTTCATCGACGAATGCGTGGCGCCCTGCGGCCGCTGGCAGTTCCAGCCGCCGTCGGCCATCTGTTCCTCGAGTAGACGGCTGGCGATGATGTCGAGGCGCTGGTCGTCGAAACGAAACCAGCTCAAGATCGAGAGCACCATTCCGGTCACGCAGGTTTCGGACCGCCCCCAACCGAAACCGATGCCGCCGTCGCGGTAGAGGCCCCGATCGAGCAACAGCTCACAAGCCCTGCGTGCCTGTCGATTCCCCGGCGGCAGCCCCAAGTCGCGCAGCAACAGCATGGTGTAGGTGGTGGAGATCCATTTGGGCGAATACATCCGGCCGGCCCAGGTACCTTCGGGGTCCTGCAGCGCGAGCAGCCGGGCTCCCCAGCCCTCGGTCGCCACCCTGCGCTGCTCTCGGGCGAGAGTGCTGGCCGCCGTTTCCATCAGGTCCCGGCGCACCTGCCAGCGGATGGCCGGGTCGCCGGCCAGCAGCCAGGACAGGGTCGACCTTGACACCGATTCAGCAGCCACCGCCTGATTCTAAGCCTCCGGTTGGCTCTCGGGCGTGGGGCCCCAAGGAGCCGAGCTCAAAAACTGCGCACGCTCGACAGGGAGGCAACGTCCGCAGGATCGGAAAAATCGACCGCCAGATCCAGCTGCGATCTTCTAAAGGCCAAGCCGAGACCGAAGGCCAGGTGCAGCTCGTCGGTTCCAGGCCGGAACAGCGAGCGCTCGACGGGATCCTCGGTGGTCGCGCAGCTGCGGTGATCGGGATCCGGCAGGGTTCGTGAAGGCCGCGGTCGAGTCGTCGGCCAGGGCGGCGAAGGCCCCACCCATCCCCAGGCTTCGGGCACCCGGGTTGGAGAAGCTGAACTGGAAGGTCACCAGTCCTTCCGCACCTTGGCCGAGCCGGCCGACCTGCAACGCGTGTCAGGGCAGGGGCCGCTGCCGCCCCTCGGGGTGGCAGCGGAATCTCGATGGCCGAACAGGCACAGGCCGATCGACTCGGGAATAGCGCTCAGACGGCCGGACCCGGCTCTTGCGGACTCGAGGCCTGAACGTCGCGCTCACCGGTAGAGGCCAGGTAGGCCGAGGACCGGGGGAATCCGATGAACGAACCCGTAAGCCGTCGCCGCCGACTGGGTCGGGCCCTACGGGCCCGGCTGTGCTCCCGGCGTCTCCCACCCGCTCTCGCGATCACCGCCGTCGTCTTGACGCTTCCCGCCCTCGGTATCGGCTGGCAGATGGACGACCATTTCCAACGGCTGGTCATGTTGGAGAGGGGCGCGGGAGATCTGTCTCCGATGGCGGCGTTCTCGGTCCTCGACGGCGACACCGAGCTCAACCGACACTATCGAGACCTGGGGTACCTCCCGTGGTGGACGCCCGACGACTTCCGCCTCGCTTTCTTGCGGCCTCTGGCGATCGCGACCCTGTGGCTCGACTACCAACTCTGGCCGGATTCCTCGACGCTGATGCATGGGCAGAGCCTGTTGTGGTTCGCCGCCCTGGTCGCGGCCACGGCGCTCCTCTATCGACGCATCATCGAACCGGCGTGGGTCGGCGGTCTGGCCGCGCTGCTGTTTACCCTGGACGACGCCCACGCGTCACCCGCTGCCTGGCTGGCCAACCGCAATGCGCTTCTGGCCACGCTATTCGGCGTGCTGTGCCTGGTGGCCCACGATCGCTGGCGTCGCGACAACTGGAGGCCCGGCGCCTGGATCGCTCCCGTTCTTCTGGCCCTCGGTCTGCTCTCCGGCGAGATCGCACTCGCAACGACTGGATACCTCTTCGCCCATGCCCTCTTCCTGGAGCCGGGAGGACCCCGTCGGCGCGGTCTCCGCTCACTCTGGCCCTGCGCGGTCGTGGTCGCCGGCTGGGCCGCTCTCTACGTCGCCGGCGGTTATGGCGCCTTCGGTTCGGGGCTCTATCTCGACCCGCTTCGGAGTCCGGTGGCCTACCTCCAGGCCGTGTTCGAGCGGGCGCCGCTTTCACTCATGGGTCAGTGGACGCCGTTGCCGGCCGAGATCGGCGCCCTCCTGCCGCCGGACGCGAGCCACGTCTGGTGGCTCGTGGCCGTCGTATTGGCCGTCATCGTCCTCGCGGCCCTGGTGCCCGAGCTGCGCGGTGACCACACGGCCCGCTTCTGGGGCCTCGGCATGGCGCTGTCTCTCTTGCCTATTTCCGCGACCTTCCCGTCCAACCGTCTGCTTCTGTTCGTTGGGCTGGGTGCTATGGGACTGCTGGCCCGTTTTCTCGAAACGACGCTGGCTCGGGGTTCGAGCACCGGCGGTTGGGGCCGTCGCTTTCGGCTGGCTCTCGCCTGGGCATTCGTCGTCTCCCATCTCGGACTGGCACCCCTTCTCCTGCTCGCGGGGCCGGCAGGCATCCAGGCGTTGGGTGACCCGATACGCCTTGCCGCCGCGAGCCTCGGCACCGACCGTCGAATCGCGGAGCAAGACCTGATCGTGACCAACGCCCCCGACTACTTGTTGTTCGTGACCAACCTCCCGACCCTGCAGGCCCTGGAAGGCCGCCCGATCCCGCGGCGAATCCTGGCACTATCGACAGGACCGACGCCTATCAAGCTGTCGCGATCGGGCGAGCTGACTCTGCGGGTAGAGCTTGAACGGGGCCTGTTCGCCGGCCCGCCGGGCCGCCTGCTTCGCGACCCGGAGTCTTCGTCCACGGAGATCGCCGCACGACTGGAGATGGATCCGGGGATGCACGTAAAGGTCCTGAAGACGGTGAACTCCGCGTCTTACGGGCTGTCGACCGAGGTGAACAGTCTACTGCAAGCGACCAACTTGCTGGGGCGCGCGCGGTTGGAATCCATCGTGGTGGCCATCGCCGTCAAAGCCGTCATGCCGAAGCTGGAAACCAGCGAGTTCGACCTGGCCGGGTTTTGGCGTTCGGCGGC
>JAAENP010000098.1 GCA_024224155.1 bacterium | reverse complement strand
GGCATGATCATCATGTTCCCGAGCTGGCTGCAGCATGCGGTGCGACCCTACCGCGGCAATCGCGAGCGCATCTCGATCGCGTTCAACCTGAGCCTTTGAGGGGCGAGGCCGCTGTTGCCCCGACACCGCACAGAACTGCCGTTTCCGCCGCGCCGCCGGGCCTAGCAGCCCGTTGACGAAGTCGGCTCTGGACGTGAGGGGTCTGGTCTGATTCTTTGAGGCCCTGACTGGACTGGAGGAGTCGGCGATGGCGATGGGACAGCAGAAGGATCGTCAGGGGGACTTGATGGTCGGCTGGTCGGAGATGCCGCGCTCGCCGGGCCATGTGTTTTACGACCGTCTGCAGTCTGTGCTGGTTGAAGCCGACTTCGACGCTCTTGTCGAGGCGACCTGCAAGCCCTATTACGCGGCGAGGATGGGGGCGCCTTCGGTGCCGCCGGGGCGCTACTTCCGTATGCACCTGGTGGGCTACTTCGAGGGCATCGACAGCGAGCGTGGGCTGGAGTGGCGGTGCTCGGATTCCCTGTCGCTGCGGGAGTTCCTGCGGCTGGAGAGCCGGGCGCGGGTGCCGGACCATTCCTGGCTGTCGAAGACCCGCTCGCGCTTGCCCCACGAGGTCCATCAGGCGGTCTTCGACTGGGTTCTGGCGCGGATTGCCGAGGCCGGGCTGATCAAGGGCGAGCGGATCGGCGTTGATGCCTCGACCATGGAGGCCAACGCGGCGCTCAGGACCATCGTGCGGCGCGACAGCGGCGAGGGCTACCGGGAGATGCTGGAGCGCCTGGCCGCGGAGAGCGGGATCGAGACGCCGACGGCCGAGGACCTGGTGCGCCTGGACCGGGCCCGCAAGGGCAAGAAGCTGTCCAACGAGGACTGGGTCTCGAAGAGCGACCCCGAGGCCAAGATTGCCAAGATGAAGGACGGCACGACCCATCTGGCCTACAAGCCCGAGCACGCGGTCGACCTGGACACGGGCGCCGTCGTGGCGGCGGAGCTGCACCCGGCCGATGAGGGCGACACGACGACCCTTGCCAAGACGCTGACGGCGGCCAAGGAGAGGCTCGAGGCGGTGGACCTGGGACCGACCACCGAGGCACCGGCCGAATGCGTGACCGACAAGGGCTATCACTCACGGGCGGTCTTGAAGGCCCTGGACAACGGTCCCTGGAAGACGCGGATCGCCGAGCCCAAGCCGAAGGGCTTCGCGCGCTGGCGCGGCGACGAGGCGGCGAGGCGCGCGGTCACCAACAACCGGGCGCGGCTCTTGTCCGAGGTCGCCCGGCAGACCTTCAGGCTGCGCGCCGAGATCGTCGAACGCTCCTTTGCCCACAGCCTTGATCGTGGCGGCATGCGACGAACCTGGCTGCGCGGGCGCGAGAACGTGCATAAGCGCTACCTGCTCCACGTCGCCGGCCACAATCTGAGTCTCCTGATGCGCCAACTGATCGGCGCCGGCACCCCGAAGGAGGCCGTGGCACGGGGATATATGGCCATTTTCCTCATTCTGACGCCCGACGGAGCGTTCCTGGTCACCCTCCTCGTCGTGCAGAGCGCTCAGCTCGGTTTCGCCGCCACATTTCTCCCCCGCGAGTGAGCGCTGATAAAGCGGCCCTTTTTCAACGGGCTGCTAGACGGCAAGTTCGGCCCCATGCGGAGGACCGGCATTCTCGGAAGCGGTTCCTGGAGCACGGCGCTGTCCCAGGCCCGCCAGCGAACCGATCACACCCGATTTACCTTGTCGTCGAGTGCTGAAGGGGCCGGGGCACGAAATGTGGAGGTCCCGGCCACGTAGTGGCGAGTTGATGGCCTTGTCATGGGTATTAATCGTCGTCGCTC
>JAAENP010000097.1 GCA_024224155.1 bacterium | reverse complement strand
CGCACCATGGTGCGCGACCCCGAAGAGGGCATGAAGTACCTGGTCAAGGACGACGAGGGCAAGCGCGTCGTCCAGGCGGAGCCCGACACCAGCCGGCTGTTCGTGGTCGGCGGCGTGTTCTGGGACGAGTCGGTCGACTTCCCGATCCCGCTCGCCGGCATCAACTACCTGGCGCTCGACTGGAAGGGCACCGGCAACCAGCTCAACGTCTTCTTCGCCGGGCCGCTCCTAACCGTCAACTACTGCGCGCCCCGGCTCTCCGGCAGCCGATGAGATGCCGGCTTCAACGTCTTCGGCTTCTTCATCTCGACCGGCGACGAGCTCTACCGCCAGGGTCGGGAGGTGCCTGAGGAGGAGATCGAGAGCCTCGGAAGCTCGGTCGCCGTCTTCCTCGGGCGGCCCCTGGGCAATTTCACCAAGCTCGACTTCACCTACCGCGTGGCCTACGACGGCTTCGACACCGCCAGCGGCACGGCGGAAGACTTCGTGCTGCCCACCGACACCCTGACCCACACCTTCCAGACCGAGCTGCAGTACAAGCGAGGCGGCTACCAATTCGAGCTGCAGGGCAGCACCTCGAGCCGCTCGGACTGGGAGTTCTGGGGTCTGCCCGACAACACCGAGTTCTCGCCCGCCCAGAAAGACTATCTGCGCTGGCAGGCCAGCTTCGCCAAGACCTGGTTCTTCAGCAAGTTCCGCACCTTCTCGATCGGCCTCGAGCACCTCGACGGCTCCGACCTCGACCGCTTCTCGCGCTACGACTTCGGCATCTTCGGCGACTCCTCGGTCGGCGGTTACCAGAGCGGTCTGGTACGCGCCGATCAGGCCGACGGCATCCACATCGAGACCGGGGTCAACGCCGGCAAGCTGTTCCGCGTCGAGATCGAAGCCGACGCGGTGTGGGCGACCAACGAAGAGACCGGGCTCGACAACGAGCTCCTGGCCGGCATCGGCGTTGGCGGATCGCTGGCCCTGCCCGGGAGCATCCTGACCAACTTCGAGATCGGCTACGCGCTCGACGGCCCCGGCGAAGGCGGCGTCGCGGCTCGCATCGTGTTCTTGAAACTGTTCCCCGAGAAGTGGAAGCTGTGGGGCAAGAAGAAGAACAAGAAGAAGAAGTCGGAGTGACGCAGCGAAGTCATCGGGCCTGAGACGATGACCAGGGTCTACTCGCCAGGAACGCAGCAGGCCAAGCCGACAGCGCGCGCTCACATCCGCCGATGGGCCGAATGTCCTCTCACTTCGCGGCTGCTACCACGGCGCTGATCCGCCCCTCGATGGGTCCGTCGCCGTACCGGTCGCGCAGGGCTTCGGTCGCGTCGACGGTGGCCCGTTCGAGGCCACCGGGATCACGCGCCTCGATCTCGTTGCGCAAAGGCGTTCCCTGGCAGTAGGCGATCGCGGGCAGCGCCGGATCGGCCGCCGGGCTGATTTCCTCTCGGTGGCTCAGGGCGCACTGCTTGTAGCCAGCTTGCCGCAGGTCGGCCTCGATCTCGTCGGGAGATCCGTGCCCGTGCGGGGTGCGAGCCAGGAACATCGGAGGATCGTCGGGGTAGAGTGTTCCCAGCGCGCGGGTGACCACATCGGCAAAGTCGTTCTTCTCGATTTCGTTCCAGATGTTGAACAGGAAGGTGCCGCCGGGTCGGAGCACTCGTCGAATCTCTCGATAGGCGGCGACTCGATCGGGAAAGAACATCACTCCGAACTGGCAGACGACGAGATCGAAAGAGCCGTCGACGAACGGCAGCGCCATCGCGTCTGCCTGGCGCCAAGTCACCTGCCGGGCGGTGCCAATGGTCTCGCCGTGGGTGACCATCGCATCGTTGAGGTCGGTGGCGGTGATCGCACAGCTCCCTGGCAGAGCCGCAGAGAGCGACCGCGTCACCACCCCGGTTCCACAGGCTACCTCGAGTATTGAAGCGGGTTCGAGCGCTTGCGCTCGGCTGGCGAGATCGTCGGCATAGGGTTCGAAGATCAGGGGCACGAGCATTGACTCGTAGAACTTCGCGACGTCGTCGGTGAACGAAGTGTCGGACTTTGGTTTGGTCATGGGCGGATCAAGGGGAAAGCCGGCTACTCGCAGTTGGTTTGGCGAAAAGGCCGCCGGTAAGTCTTCTGAACGCTTCCCGGCCGGAAGGATAGCATCGGGTTCTGTCGGCCCAGCTCCTCAGGCAGGCCGTCGGCACGCTCTATCAGAAATCGTGACACGGACGACTCCGCGGACTGATGTCCTCTCTTTCCCCCAATCACGACCGAGACGGACTTGCCTGTAATGGTCGATTCTTCACTCGGTGCTAGCTCAATTCGCCCGTGATCCGAAGGCATATACGCGGAGCGTATCCGAGCCTGGGGCGTGAAACTCGCCGTGCTACCATGGCCGCGCGATGTGGAACCTGACCTATGCCCTGGCCGAGGAGATCGGAGACCCCGACCTCTTCGTGGGCCGAGAGCAGGAGATGGCGCGCCTCATGAAGCAGTTGGACGACGCGACGATCGTGGCGGACTTCAAGCGCGAGCTGGCCGCCGCCAAGGGCCACATCGCCGTTCAGTTCGCCGTTTCGTGGCCGCCAAGAACGCTCTGGACGGCCAGCTCGAACGGAGAGCCGTTTTTTTCTTCTACAGTGAGAGCGGCCTCGGCGAAGAAGCCATCGCGGCGCTCGCAGAGGCCGGCGTCCTGGTCCTCGACTCGGCGAAGCTGGCCAGCTACGAAGCGTCTCTCGAGGCTCTGAGCTCGACCGACCCCGAGGAGAGGGGGCATCGTCTGCGCGGCGACCCCGAGTTCGAGGCCATCGTGGCGCCGGTCAGGGAGAAGATCGGGGAGCCCCCTCCCGAGGGACGCAAGCCGAGATAGTCAGTCGCTGGAGGACTGACTTGCCATGGCCCAGGAATCCAACCTCGACACCTGGATCGGCGCCTCCCGACGGCGACTCGGCTGGTCCCAGATGGAGCTGGGGGTCTCGCAGGGGGCAGGTGTCGCATTGGGAGAGGAATAAGTCGATGCCGGAGGAACGTGCAGGCTGGGGCGCCAAGGTGATCGACCGCCTGTCTGTCGACCTGCATGAAGCCTTCCCCGACATGAAGGGGTTCTCGCCGCGCAACCTGAAGTACATGCGGGCCTTCGCGGCGGCTTGGCCCGATCGGGCAATTGTGCAAGAGGCGCTTGCATAAACCAGCTGGTACCACAACGTCACTCTGATCGGGAAGCTGGACGCCGCGGCGGACCGGCTCTGGTACGCGCGGCAGGTAGCGGAGCACGGTTGACCTGCTCTTCTACCACCTCAAGCTGCGCCGCTACGTGGTCATCGAGCTCAAAGCGGTCCCCTTCGAACCGGCATTCGTCGGGCAGATCAACGTCTATCTCGCCGCGGTTGACGATCTCCTGCGCCACGCCGACGACAAGCCGACGATCGGCCTGTTGCTGTGCCGTTCCAAGGACAAGATTGTCGTCGAGTATGCGCTACGTGACCTG
>JAAENP010000096.1 GCA_024224155.1 bacterium | reverse complement strand
CCAGGATTCCCGTGCGTGGAGCCCAGTTCTTGGCGTCGACGCCGGCGAGGCTCTCGAAGTACAGACTCGGTTCCGGTCTTTCGGCGCCCTCGAGTAGGGGAACCAGGCTACCGCCGTCGAAGTCCCCCGGCTCCAGACCGCAGAGCTCGGCCAGGGTCGGCGCCACCTCGACGATCCCGACCGGGTCCGGAATCACTCGACCACCGGACAGACCTTCAGGTGCGTAGACGATGAGCGGCACCCGGAGGGTTTCGTTGTAGGTCAGCAGGCCGTGCCCCTCTTCGACATGCTCGCCGAAGGCCTCGCCGTGATCAGAGGTGACCACGATCAGAGTCGAGTCGAGGAGCCCCGACCCTTCGAGATTGGCGAGGATCTTGCCGACCTGGTAGTCGACGAAGGCGATCTCTCCGTCGTAGGGCGATTCCGGGAACCGCTCCGCGTAGGGAGCCGGCGGGTCATAGGGCAGGTGGGGATCGTAGAAGTGAATCCAGGAGAAGAACCTGCGGGGCTTGGCCCGGCCGCTGTGCTCCTTGGTTTTCCAATCGGCCAGCCAGGCCGAGAAGCGCCGATAGGTCTCATCGGCTCGGATCTCGCTGGTGAAGCGAAAGAGGTTGTCACCCAGGTCGAGCGAGTCCTCGTACTCGTCGAAGCCCTGATCGAGCCCGAACTTCGAGGTCAGCACATAGGCGGATACGAAAGCCGCGGTATCGAAATCGCGGTCCCGGAACTGCTCGGCGAGAGTCACCGCGGCTTCGTCGAGATAGTGAACGCCGTTGATGCGAACCCCGGTGGTGAAAGGGTACTGGCCGGTGAAGAGTGTCGAGTGCGTGGGAAGGGTGAGCGGCACCGGGCTGTAGGCGTTCTCGAAGCGCACGCCCTCAGCGGCGAGTCGGTCGAGGTTCGGCGTTTCGGCGTGGTCGTAGCCGTAGGATCCGAGCCGGTCAGCTCGGAGCGTGTCGATGGTGATTAGGAGGAGGTTGTGGTCGGAGAAGTCCAATTCGGGGGCGGCGACGCGGCAGGACAGGACCAGGAGGAGTGGGAGGATCGCAGCGGCCGCCAGGGCCGCCGCCGCGAGGCTTCGCAGTCTCGACATCAAGACCCCGCGCGCACCAGTTGGCGCACGAACGAGGTGTCGTCGGACAGGTCGTCACGCACGCCGATCGCTACGATATGAGAACCTGGGTGCATCAGGATCTCGGCTTCGTAGACGAACTCTTGTCCTCGGGCCGTCTCGACGTCGGTGTTCGGAATATTGATCGGCACGGGTGTCTGCGAAACCGGGGACATGGTCCGGTCTTCGTTCATCACGGCTACCGAAACGCGCACGGCGCCCCGGTGGGTGTCACCTTGAGGAATCAGTGCGATCTGGCCCAGCGGAATCCGCACCAGTAGCGGGACCAGGTAGCGAGCGGTGCCACTCGGTTGGCTCCTGCCGGTCTCGAAACGGATGCCGAGTGGGTTCTTCTCGATTCCGTGAAGAAGAGCGGCCAAGGTACCCTCGTTCATCCGGACTTCGGGGCTCTTGTCGCGGTAGCCGGCGCGGTGTCTCACCTCGAGGCCCTTGCGCCTCACTTTGACTTCGATCTCATGGTAGCGCCCGGGGACGGCGTGGACCGGCGCATATCCGAGCGAGTAGTAGTTGCGAAAGTCCTGCCCGATCTTGTCGAAGGCGCCGTCGAAGTTGTTGGTGTTCAGCGCGAAGAGACCACCCGTATCGTGAGCCATTTGCACCAAGGGCTCTTCGCGGTTGCCGTCCCTCATCACGTCGGCCTCGATAATCGAGGTCTCTCGCTGTCCGTATTCCGCCGAAAGCGATTCATGGGAGGTCAAGCCGGCGGCCTCTACCGTGTAGAAGCTGACCCGGTTGGCGTTGGCGTGGGCGGTCAGCTCGTTGAACCGTCGCCGAGTTCTATATCTCGTCGCGATCATCGGAGCCGTGGTATTGCCCTTGTATGTTTGGTCGATAAGGTGGAAGAGGTCTTCGGCCGGCGTCATCGGAATCCCATCGCTGACATAGAGCAGTGCCTTGCGACCCGGAAGTCCGGCCAGCGAGCTCACCACTTCGCGCAGGGCTTCGATGCTCTGGGTCAGATCGTTGTGAAGAGACTTGGCGTAGAAGTCGACGTGGGATATCGCCTCGGAGGCACTCCGGGAGCTGTCGATCCTGTTCAAGAGGTCTCGACGCTCGGTGCGCTGCTGCACGCCGAAAGCGGTCATCTCCCTGAGATTTTCCATCTCGCGCAGAACCGCTTCGTGATGGGTCGTAAAAGGGTGCCGTATGTGCAGCGAGCGCTCGAAGGAAGCGAGCATGACGCTGTCTTCCGATCCGACGCGCTCGAACACGAAACGGCGGACATGGTCTATGAGCTTGTTGCGATTGAACGGGCGCAGGAACAGGTTGTCGAAGTAGATGACCAGGTGAAGCTGTTGGTCCTCGACGGTCGCCAAAAGCGGCAGTGGGGTGGCGGGAGCAGTTTCTGATGGCTTTTCGGCCTCGACCGTCGGCCGAGTCGGGCGGCCGCCCTTGACCGCGTAGAAGTTGGTGATTTCGACGGGCCTTCCATCCTCGAAGAGCTCGAAGTCGTCTTTCGTGAGTCCGCTGATCCGGGCACCGGTCTTGTCGGTTACGAAGACGTCGACATTCACCACGTTGACGTCGATCGACTCCACGAACAGGTCGTCCTGCGTCGGCTCAGCGGTCGAGGCCGATACGGTTGGGCTCGGAGGAGGAGACTCCTGGGCAGTGGCCGGCAAGATCGAGAGACAGATTCCTACGGCAGCCGCCAGGAAAAAGGGGGGCATCGGGCGAAGCGCCCTGAAGTTGATGATCGGCGAAACGGGATGAAGCATGATGTCGTTTCAGGAGGTGCGCCGACGACCCGGCACTACAATATAACCGAGACTCGTGGCGCCGCTTTGCTGGGCACGGTCCCCCACGCGACATCCGAAAATCGCTATAGCTGCCAAGTCATGTTTTCGACACGTCGTACTCGCGCACACGATCGTTCTACGCTGGAGACCGGCCGTAGGTTTGTCGGGCCTGCAATGTTGCTTGCTCTGGTCATGGCCGGTAGCGATCTGGTCGGTGCACAGCTGACGCCGGCAGGTGGCGAAGAAGGGATCTTTCGAGAGCCGGCCGACTCGGCATTTGACTTCGTTCACTTCAACGGCGCCGCGGGCGACTACCTGATGCCCGAGATCACCTGCGGCGGCGTGGCTCTGTTCGACTACGACCTCGACGGCGACCTGGACGTCTACATGGTTCAGGGGAATATGCTGATTGAAGGCAGGCCTGAAGACGCGTTTTTTCCGCCACCCGCGGGCACGGTGCTCCAGGATCGTTTTTATCGAAACGACCTCGAAGTCGCCGAGGACGGCCGGAAGACGCTGCGGTTTGTCGACGTCACCGCTGAGAGCGGCTTGCTCGCGCCCGGATACGGCTGCGGCGTGGCCGTGGGAGATTTCGACAACGACGGCTGGCCGGATCTCTACATCGCCAACGTGAACTCCAATCAACTGTTCAAGAACCAGGGAGACGGGACTTTCGTAGACGTCACTGTGCCGAGCAAAACCGACGACCCGCGGTGGAGCGTTCCAACTCTCTGGTTCGACTATGACCTGGATGGCTGGCTCGATCTCTTCGTCGGGACCTATCTCGAGTATGACCAGTCGCTCGAGAAGGTCTGCCGGACCGGTACCGGTGCCAGGGACTACTGCAACCCGGCCGCCTATGCCGGTTTGCCCGATCGGCTTTTTCGCAACCAGGGAGACGGGACCTTCGAGCAGGTACCCCTGGGCTCGGAGCGGGATCCCATCCCCAGTAAATCGCTGGGAGCGGTGGCGGGCGACTTCAATGGCGACTCTCTGCCGGATCTCTACGTCACCAACGACGGGGTCGCCAATCAGCTCTGGATACAGCAACCGGGAGGCGGCTTCGAAGACGAGGCGCTCTTGGCCGGTTGCGCGCTCAACCGGCAGGGCCGTCCGGAGGCCAGCATGGGCGTGGACGCCGGCGACTTCGACGGCGACGGTGATCTCGACCTCTTCATGACTCACCTGTCGGGCGAGACCAACACTCTCTATTTGAACGACGGCCACGGCAACTTTCAGGACGCCACGGTGACCGCCGGCCTGGGGCCACCCAGCTGGAGCTTTACCAGTTGGGGTATGGCCTGGGCGGACTACGACAACGATGGCCGGCTCGATCTGGCGATCGTCAATGGCGCGGTGCGGGCGATCGAAGAGCTGGCCAACCGGGGTGAGCGGTATCCGTTCCATCAGCCCAACCAGCTGTTTCACAGCGAAGGTGATTGGCGCTACTCGGATGTTACGGCCCAGGCCGGCCCGGCGTTTGCCCTTTCCGAAGTCAGCCGTGCCTTGGCGAAAGGGGATCTCGACAACGATGGCGACATCGACCTTGTCCAGGTTAACAACGGCGGTCCGGCTCGCGTTCTGGTCAACTCGGTCGGCAGTGACCAGCACTGGCTCGGGGTGCGGTTGGCCGGACACGGGGGCGTACAGGAGATGTACGGGGCTCGTCTGGAGCTCATTCCGGACGGGGCCTCACCGAGTTGGCGCTGGGTCAGGGCGGACGGCAGCTTCGGAGCCTCGAACGACGCGCGTGTTTTGTACGGTCTGGGCCGGGAAGCCGGCCAAGCGAGCCTGGCGATTCACTGGCCGGCGGGAGGAAGCCGAGTTGTGCGACTAAAGGCGACCGATCGCTATTTCACATTCTGGGATGGAAAACGATGAGATCTAGGCACTGGGTCGGAACTGAGGTTGTTTTGGTTTTGCTTGCCGTCTGTGCTCCGGCTCTGGGAACGGTTGCGGGCTTGGACCAGGGGGAAGGGCCGGCTTCGGCGGTATTCGTCGTGCCGCGTCCCGATCTCAGCGCGATGCAGAAAAGCCCTCGCGAGCGGATCGAGACGCTGCAGACCTCGATCGAGATGGCGCTAGCCGCGGGCGATCGTGATTCCCGCGAGTTGCTGGAGGCCTTCGGCTTTCTGGGATTACTTTTTCACTCCGCCTCGATGCGGGACGCCGCCGAGATCTGTTACCAGAATGCGCGCACGCTGGCGCCGGACGACGGGCGTTGGTCCTACTATCTGGGCCTGGTCCTCAACACCAAGGGAGATCTCGAGGGCGCGGTCGCGAGCTACCGCGAGTCGATCCGTCTCGAGCCGGAGCGCACGGCGACCCGGATTAGACTGGGCGAGGTTCTGCTCGAGCTCGGCCGGCTCGAGGAAGCGCGGGTCTACTTCGAGACCGTGGAACGAATGGAGAGCGACACCGAGGCCGCCATGTTCGGCTTGGGGCGGGTAGCCGGATTCGAAGGCGATCATGAGCGCGCCGTCGAGCTGTTCGAGGCCGTCCTCGAGAAGCAGCCGGAAGCCAGCGCGGTGCACTATCCCCTTGCTCAGGCCTACCGCGGCCTCGGACAGGCAGACAAGGCCAAGCAACACCTCGAGATGAGAGGCGATCGGCGGGTCTACTTTTCGGATCCGCTCGGCGACATGCTGGTTTTAACCGGCAAGAACGCAGCACTCCAGGTGGTCGGCGATCTTGCCGCCGAATCGGATTTCTCCGAGGACAGCTTCCTCGGCTTCGTGCTGTCGCAGTTCGGTGAAGTGGCAGGCGCCGCCGAGCAGTTGGAGAAGGTCCTCGAATATCTCGAGCAATCGGGAACGGCCACCCAGACCCAGCTGGCTCGAGTCCACTACGCTGCGGGAACCCTCTTTGGGGGGCAGGGCCAAGACGAGTCGGCAATTCTTCACTTGGAGCACGCAGTCGAGGGCGATCCCGGACTCAGGGACGCTCGTGTCAGACTGGGCAACGCGCTGGCCAGGAGTCTCCGATTCGAGGAGGCATTGAAGCAGTTCGATCGCGCGCTCGAGACGCGAGCGGATGACCCGGAGGTGCTTGCCAGGCGAGCTTCGGTGCTGGTCAGCCACGGACGACTCGAAGATGCTCGAGCCGACTTGCTGCGGGCCGTGGAGCTGGATCCGGCGAATCCACGAGGATGGCGCCTTCTGGCGGGAGTCGAGGAGCGCCTGGGCGAGGGGGAGAGCGCTGCGGCTCGTCTGACGCACGCCATCGAGCTCGCCACCGAAGATGAGGTGCGGATGCCTCTACACAAAGAGCTCGGTGACCTCTACTACCGTGAACAGCGCCCCGATGAGTCGGCGCGCGAGTACTTGAAGGCGCTGCGCATAGACGAAGGCTATGTGCCGGCCCTCGAGCGACTCGCGGCGTTGCTCGGACAGCTGCGCGAGTACGATGCCGCGGCGCAGACCTACAACAAGTGGATCGTGCGCGAGCCGATGCGCATCGAGCCCCGGGTGGGAGAAGCCACGGCGCTCATCCTGGGAGGACGACTGGCAATGGCGCGAGACCGTCTCGAAGCCGGGCTTGTCGACTTGCCGGACAACCTCGACCTCAAGGACATTCTTGCGCGCCATCTCGCCGCGTCTCCGGATCCCGCGGTCCGCGACGGCGAGCGCGCTTTGGAGCTGGCCCTCGAGCTCTACGAACAAGTTCCGACGCCTCAAAGCATCGAGACCCTGGCCATGGCACACGCCGAGGCCGGTGCCTTCGACCAAGCCGTCACCTGGCAGAAGCGGCTGATCGACGGCGCCGACGAAGAGGTCTCTCTGGCCCAGCTCGATCTCTGGCGCCGGAATCTGGCCCGCTACGAGAACCGGCTGACCTGCTGTTCGCTGCCGACCCCGTAAATCGGGGACACCATTCCTTGGTGTCCCCTCCCGACTGACCGCTACAACCTCAGACGGGGCCTGTAGCGGTCAAGCTCCGTCTCGACCGTCTTCCAGACATTCACCGGCGATCGGCCCCGCCAGGGAGCTCTACTTCAGGGCTGCGTCAAGAATCTCCTGCGGAGAAGAAGCGACCCAAGCCCTGCCAGCTGCGAGCTCTACCAACTTAGCTTGTAGGTCTCGTACCAAGGCCTCGTCTCCGTGGACTCTCGCTTCCCCGATAAGGCTCGCTTGCAGCGAGGCCGCGCGTTCGAGGTCGCCGCTCGCGGCGTATGCGAGTGCCAGCGTCTCGCGGATCCGCAGTCCATCGACATTTTCGGCCAGGCGTTGGGCCACCGCGAGCGCCAGATCCCCGTCACGAACGCCGGTGTCGGGAGCGGTCGCCAGCAGCCGCGCCTGAAGATGGGCCAGCCGAGCGTCGAGCGAGAAGATCCGCAAGGCCTCGTTGAGCCGGACTCGAGCGTGACCGTAACGGCTCATCAGGACCAGGCAGACGATCTCGCCGTGCCGAGCGCCGGCGTGGCGCCGCTCCGCTTCGATCACCCGCCGGAAGTCCGCCACGGCCTCGTCGCAGCGTTCGAGGTGCCCGAGGACGGTGCCTCGTTGGAAGAGCGCGGCAATGCTGTCCGGGTGTTCCTTGAGTGCCTGGGAGAGGTAGCGCAGTGCCTCTTGGTGCCGGTTCTGGGTTACCGCGGTGGTCGCCATCTGAACGAGCTCTCGGACGCGAGCCGGATCCTCGGACGCACTGGCTGTTCGACGATCGACTTCTCTCCGCTCCCGCGCGGCTCTCTGAGGGTAGCCGAGGCGCTCGAGGGCGTCGGCATGGCGTGAGCGCAGGCCCAGGTCATCGGGGCGCAGCGCGACGGCACGCTCGAAGTCTTCGAGGGCCTCGGCTCCGCGGTCGAGATTTACCAGCGCGGTCGCGCGCCGGACCAGAATGTCGGGCGCGAGTTCCGGATGGGATTCGAGTACCGAGGTGTATTCGGGCAACGCCGCCTCGAAGCGTCCGACCCGGGCGAGCGCGTTGGCCAACTTCATGCGCACGTCGGGCTGATCGGGCTCCAGGCGCAGCGACTCCTGGAAATGCGTGACCGCATCGACGTCCCGCCGATCGAGCGCCTTGAAGCCGCCGAGCACGCGATGGAGCTCGGCTCGCTCCTGCGCGTCCTTGGCCGGGTCGCCGGTAGTTCCTTCAGTCAGACCGGCCTCGAGCGAGCCGATCGCGCCGTCGAGGTCGCCGAGTTGCTGCAGTGCGAAGCTCCGGGATCTGTAGGCGCCGAAGTTCGTCGGCTCCTTCTCCAGAGCGCGCTCGTAGGCGGCGGCCGCGACCTCGTAGTTCTGGTCCTCGAGAGCCTCGCCCGCTTGAATCAGAAAGAACTGGGCGGACTCGCCGGCGACCGCGAGCGGGGAGATGATCGGATCGGGAATTGAAACCGGCGCGTCTCCGCTGAGCTCGAGCTCGCGCTTCGCTTCTTCTGTCCTGCCGGAGCGTTGATACGCCTGGCCGAGCGCATAGCGCAGGCTGCTCGCGTTCGGCTGCTGTTCGAGAGCCCGGGTGAAGTGCTCGACGGCGGCGGGGAAGTCGCCCCGGGCCACGGCGATCTTGCCCAGCCCCTCGGAAGCGGCGGCCGAGGGCTCGACGGCGAGGGATTTCTCGAACCAGGTCTGAGCCGAGTCGTGGTCGCCGAGATCGAAATAGGCTCGGCCGAGACGGAGTATTGCCGAAAGGAAATCCGGCCGCAGCTCGAGGCTCTGCTCGAAGAAGGCGACCGCCTCCTCGAGCTCGCCGCCAAGCTTGTGGGCGTAACCGAGAAGGTAGAGCCAGCGGAAGTCATCGGGCGCAAGCCGCCTGGCGTTCTCGAAACAGACTTCCGCCGCCTGGACGAAATCGTAGAGCACGTAGACCAGGCCGAGGTCGCCATAGGCCTCGGCGGTGGCCGGGGCGTCTTGAATCGCAGCGGGCTCCTCGACGCGAGCCCGGTGCTCGCGAACCTGTTCCTGGACGGCGGTGTCGGTGCCGGCGAGGCTGGGGTGGGGGATCTCCAGCAGGTCGAAGGCGTCGAGTCGACTTTCCGGATCGGGAGCCCTGCCTCGATCGCATCCGCCGAGCGCGAGCATGGCGAGCGCCAGCAGATAAGCAAGACGGCGATTGGCGTACTTCACACGAGGCGGGGCGAAGTCGACGCCTAGGCCGGTCCTTGAAAGGCCCGGGTGTAGCGCTCGGTTGGGACGTTCGGCCACACCGTGATCCTACCGTCGGTCCACAGGATCCGCAGGCCGAAGTCCTCTTCGGAGGCGCCGAGTCCGAAGAGGAGCCGCGGGTCGTTGGCCGCGCAGTAGTTGCCTTCGATTCGCACTCTGCCCCAAAGATACGAAGCTCCGGCACGAAGCAGGGTTGCGCGCGTGTCCGGCATGTCACGGGGTGGAGTGCCCGCCTGGAGCTGGACGCCGAGCCAACTGCGATCCTGTCCGACGTTGTTGATCAACAGCCTGGCGGGCCCGTTGTTGTTGACCACGGCCACGTCCGTGTCGCCATCGTTGTCGACGTCTCCGAGAAGCGCTCCCCGGCTGACCTCGGACAGGGCAAAGACCTCGCCGGCGATGTCGCTCACCTCTTCGAACCGGCCGTCTCCCACGTTGTGAAAGAGTTGGTTGAGCTCGTGGATCGGATAGGGGTCGTCGGTGCGTGCCAGCGACTCGATCTTCCGGACGGCGCCGTTGACCGCGATCAGATCGAGCCAGCCGTCGTTGTCATAGTCGAGAAACCCGGTGCCGAAGGAGGTGTGGGCACGACTCGGCGCGGCCAATCCTGTCGCGGCGGTATGGTCCCTGAAGAGGCCCTGTCCTTCGTTGAGGAACAGGGTGTTGGATTCGGCGACTATATGGGTCATGAAGAGATCGAGATCGCCGTCGCGGTCGAAGTCGGCGGCGTCCACTCCCATGCTGCCTTCCGCCTTGCCGTTGGCGTTGACCGAGCAACCCGAGATCAGGCCGTTCTCGGAGAACGTACCGTCTTGGTTGTTGATCCATAGGCTGTTTGGCTCGCCGTCGTTGGCAACGTAGATGTCCGGCCAACCGTCATCGTCTAGATCGGCGGCAATCGAGCCCAGCGCGGGACGAGCGCCGCTTTCCGAACCGCCGCCAGCCCCGCCGGCCAGGCCGGCAGCTGCGGTCACGTCTTCGAAAGTCCCGTCACTCCGGTTGCGGTAGAGCCGATCCGGCTGAGGGACATAGCTCGACGGTCCGCAGAAATCGGGGGCCCCGGTGAGGTCTCGACAGAAGACCGGATCGTCGAACGGGAAGTCGACGTAGTTGCCGGAGAACAGATCGAGCCAGCCGTCGCGGTCATAGTCGAAGAATGCCGCGGGCACGCTCCAGCCCGGGTCGCCGACTCCCGCGCGTTCGGTGACATCCACGAACGTTCCGTCGCCGGCGCTGCGCAGCAACTGGTTGGGTCCCAGATTGGTCAGATAGAGGTCGACCCAGCCATCGTTGTCGAAGTCGCCGGCCGCCACGCCGACTCCGTATCGAGTCGTCGTTTCGAGGCCGCTCGACTCGGTCACGTCGGTAAACTGCAGCACGGGTCTCCCGCGGGAGTCGTGCGCCAGGTCGTTACGGTAGAGGCGGTCGGTCAGCGGTAACGGGTGCTGGGCGGGAAAGGTGGCGTCCTTTGCGGTCTTGCCGGGTTCGAGCATGCGGCCTTGCACCAGGTAGAGGTCGAGATCTCCGTCGTTGTCGTAGTCGACCAGCGCGCCACCGGGGCTGATCACCTCGGCCATGTAGTACTGGCCGGACATGCCGTTGAAGTGCACGAAGTCGATCCCGGCGGATCGGGAGACCTCGGAGAAGATTCCCTCCGGCGATCTCGCGGAGGCGGTTGGTCCGGGATCGACTTCGTTCGAGCCGCCGGGCTTGCCGCAGCTCCAGGTCAGCGACAGGCAAGCAAAGCTAACTACGGGGTACCAAGCTCGTTTGGTTTTGGGCCGGCTGTTTTCGAGACGACACGCCCGAAAGGGTAGCACGCAATCTGCGCCCGCGAGCCACTCATCCGGGTCGTCGATGCCTCCGAGATACGTTCTATTGAATCCTCGGCGTACAGTTTTTTGAGTTGCGCATTTGGAGGAAGTCGGTGGATCTGCACATTCAGGTTCGGTCGCTTTGATGCCGTCGTTATAAACCTTTTGGCATGTGCAGATCCGAGTTCAGCAATGGCTTTTCGGTGGGTCGTTTACGGTTCTGAAACCTTGGCCCTTATCTTGCGTTGTACAAGGACCGAGCTTCAATGTCGGCGACCACGCCGCACGATTCCATGAACAGATTGCACAAGCAAACCGGTCGAGCCACTACCTACATGGGTAGCTCCAACCTGCGCCCCTGGGCGGCTGGGTGGGATCGGCTTCGACCTGTGTCCATAAACCGTGCCCGAGGTGAGCGGGCCACACTTTCGAGGCGGAAGCCATGTTGAGATGGAGAGGACTCCCGCTGGCCTGGACGGCGGCCCTGGCAGTCTTGCTTTTGGCGTCAGGCGCTATGGCGCAGGTCGCAACCGGCGAGCTGACGGGCCGCGTGCAGGACGAGTCGGGTGATCCACTACCCGGCGTGACCATGACCGCCACGTCGGAGAACCTTCAAGGCACTCGCGTGGTTGTCGCAGACGGCAACGGCAACTACAAGATGCCGTTTCTGCCGGCGGGCAGCTACACGGTCACCTATGAGCTGGAAGGCTTCGCCACCGGTGTCCGGGAGGTGAAGATCAACGCCGGTCAGAGCACCCGTTCGGATCCTGTGACCATGCAGCTATCCGCGGTCGAAGAAGAGATCGTGGTTACCGCTGAGCTGGAGACGATTTCCAAGAGCATCACCGGTGCCGCCACCGTCGAGCAGAGTGAGGTGGAGCAGCTGGCGGTTCGCAGGACCATGCGAGAGGCAGCGATGCTGGCTCCTGGCGTCCACACGACCGCGCTCGGTACCGAAGAAGCTCCGCGAGTCACGATCTCCGGAGCCATGTCGTTCGAGAATCTGTTCATCATGAACGGTGTGGTCATGAACGAGAACGTTCGCGGCCAGGCCTTCGACCTCTTCATCGAGGACGCGATCGAAGAAACCACCGTTTCGGCGTCGGGAATCTCGGCGGAGTACGGCCGGTTCACCGGTGGCGTGGTCAACGCGATCAGTAAGTCCGGTGGCAACCAGTTCGAAGGCTCGCTGCGAGTGAATCTCGAGAACGACGACTGGAGAGGCTCGAACCCGCTCTCACCCGAGCGCAAGGACGACATCACCGAGACGCTCGAGGCAACACTGGGTGGCTACGTCGTCAAGGACCATGCATGGTTCTTCGGCGCCGCTCGCGACACCGAGTCTTCTGAGAACCAGCAGACTCGCGCCGTGACCAACATTCCCTTCGACCGCACTGACACTGAGGAGCGGATGGAGATCAAGGCAACGGTGTCGCCACACTCGAGCCACAGCATCATCGGTTCCTATTTCGAGATCGATGAGGCGCAGAACAACCAGGGCTCGTTCACCTTTATCGACTTGGCGAGTCTCAACAACCGGACTCTGCCGCAGGAGATGCTGACGGCGAACTACACCGGAATCCTGACCTCGAGCTTCTTTGTCGAGGCGCAGTATTCCGAGCGCGAGTTCCTGTTCGAGGGCAGCGGTTCCAAGACCACCGATCTGCTGACCGGTACCTTGATGCGTCGCAACGGCACCAGCCATCGCTGGCATTCGCCGACGTTCTGCGGTGCCGGCCCGCCTCGGTGCCCGCCTGAAGAGCGGAGCAACGAGAACATCCTGGTGAAGGGCTCTTACTTTCTGAGCACGAACGCCGGCACGCACGATCTCGTTTTTGGCTACGACACGTTCGACGACATCCGCTTCACGATCAATCGCCAGACCGGTAGCGACTACACGGTCTGGGCGGACGACATCGTGGTCGACGCCAACAACAACATCTTCTCGGTGATTCCGAGTGGTGGAGCGAGCTCGATCGGCTATTGGGCCGTGTTCAACGAGGACCTGGCTCAGCCCAACAATTTCACCACCAACTCGCTGTACGTCAACGACTCGTGGCAGGTCAACGACAAGCTGAGCCTGAATATCGGCGTCCGCTACGATGAGAACGACGGCCAGAACGGCTCGGGCGTCACCGTGGCTGACGACAGCAAGATCAGCCCGAGATTAGGGTTCAACTACGACCTCAGGGGTGACGGCGATCTGACTCTCCACGGAGGTTTTGCGACCTACGTCGCGGGTATCGCCAACACGCAGGCCGACCAGTCGAGCTCGGGTGGCGCCATCGGTCTGTTCGAGAGCGAGTACCATGGTCCGGCGATCAACACCGGCGATGACTGCATTGTCAACTTCAACTGCGTCTCGACCGAGGATGCGCTCCAGATTCTGTTCGATTGGTACTTCGCCAATGGCGGGCTGGCCACTCCGGATGGTGACATCTCGGCGCTGCTTCCGTTGCTGCTCAGCATTTCGATTCCGGGCCTCAACACGGTGGTCCCGGATACGGTCAAATCGCCTTCGGTGCAGGAGATCTCCTTCGGCGTAAACAAGCGACTGGGCACGAAAGGCCTGTTCAGGGCCGATCTTGTGCTGCGCGAGTGGGAGGATTTCTACTCCAACAGGACCGACACGACTCTGGGAACCGTCAGCGACCCGCTCGGGCTCGTCGAGCTCGATCTGACCCACGTCGGCAACTTCGACGACGGCCTGAAGCGCGAGTACATCGGTCTCCACACCCAGTTCCGGTACCGGTTCAGTGACAAGTTCACATTCGCCGGGAACTACGCGTGGTCCGAGTTGACCGGCAATTTCAACGGCGAGACTTCGGGCAGCGGTCCGGTGTCCAGCGCCGCACTCGAGTTTTATCCCGAGTACATCGATGCGAGCTGGCATCTGTCCGACGGTAAGCTTCTCGATGACCAGACGCACCGACTGCGTGTTTGGGGTGTCTACGACATCTTCGACAGCGAGAGTCAGAGCCTGAGCGTGAGTCTGCTGCAGAATTTCTTCTCCGGCACGCCTTACGGAGCCGGCGAGGACATCAACACGACGTCGTTTGTCACCAACCCCGGTTACATCACGCCGGACAACTCACGGCAGTACTGGTTTACAGCTCGCGATGCGTTCAGAACCGACGACATTCTGAGCACGGATATTTCGCTCAACTATGCCTTCCATTGGCAGGCGTTCGGCTCGGAGCTGGAGGTCTTTGTCCAGCCCGAGGTGACCAACGTGTTCAACGAGGACGGCGTCATCGACCTGTTCGGTCGAAAGGACAGCAACGGTGTCAGTACGCAGCGCAGAACCTCGAGTGGGTGCCCAGGGGGCTGCCAGCTGTTCAACCCGTTTACCACGACCCCAGTCGAAGGAACACACTGGGCGTTGCGGGATGGTTTCCACGATCCCCAGAATCAGGATGACTTCCAGCCGCCGCGGACCTACCGCGTGTCGGTCGGCTTCCGGTTCTAGGGCCCGCTGGATTCTCTAGTGTTCCCAGCCCCGGCCCTTGTGGCCGGGGCTTCTTTCTGATGTCGTGGGGATGTCGGCTAAAGGTCTCGATGATTCGATGAAGCAAGCTTCGAGAGCAAGACCAGCTCTGCTTGGCCTCGCGTCACTTGTCCTCGCTTCGCCTCTGCTTTCCCCGGCGCTCGAGGCGCAGGGCGATCTCTTCTTCGACACGGTCGACGTCCAGGTCGTGACCGTCGAGGTGATCGTCACCGATCGAGACGGCGCGCCGGTAAGCGGTCTGACCAGAGGGGATTTTTCCGTCTTCGAAGACGGCCGCCAGGTCGAGCTGACCAACTTCCTCGAAGTGATCGAGGGCCGGGTCGTGACCGGGGCCGCTCCCGGCAGCGGGGAAGCGATCGATATCGCGTCATCGAGTCGCATGCCCGACACCCGGCAGCTTCAATTGGTCGTCTTCATGGACAATCTCAACCTTCGACCCGAGACGCGCAACCAGATCTTCGGGAACCTGCGCGACTATCTCGGCAAGCGGCTAGCCTCCGACGACCGCGTGATGTTGGTTGCGGCCGATGGCGGCGTGGAGATCGTGCAGCCGTTCACCAGCGACCCGGTGGAGTTGCTGACGGCGCTCGACCGTTTGGACAACGAAGTCGGGCGGCACGCGCCGTTTGATGCCGAGTACCGAATGCTGATGCGTAACCTCCAGACCGCGAGCGTTGCCCAGCAAAGCGAGAGTCAAGCCGATTCGGGGTTCGCTTTCGAGTCGGCGGTGATCGAGGCCGAGAGATTGGCGAAGGACATCCAGACGCTTGCAGAGCGTCGTTTTCGGCGGGTGCAGGAGACGACCCGGGTGCTGGCCGAGTTCACCAAGACACTGGCCGGGATGAAGGGCCGCAAGGCCGTGCTTTACGTCAGCGACGGCATTCCGGTTCGAAGCGCGGAATCCCTGGTCGAAGCCTGGATGGGCAAGTACGAAGGCTGGATGCAGCAGACCGGTCAGTTACAGCTCTTAAATCAGCTGACTTCGTTGACGGGTCTCGAGTTCGACGCGAGCCGAGAGTTTCGTCAGCTGGTCGAGATCGCAAATGCCAACCGGGTGGCCTTCTACCCGCTGGCGGCTCCGCCGCGCGGCACGGCGGGACAGGTGTCGGCCGAGGTGCGCGGAAGCGCCTCGGCCGGAGGCAGGGGGCCGTCCTCTCTCGACGTCACCACGGTCGAGAACTTCAATCGTTCGGATTCACTTCTGCGAATGGCCGGGGGAACCGGCGGTCTCGCCTACACGCGGAGCATCAACATAGGAGATCTCATCGGCCAGATGAAACAGGATTTCACCAGCTTCTATTCCTTGGGCTACCAGCGTCCGCTCGAAGTCGAGGATGGGTCAAAGGGGAAGAACGAGAAGAAGAAGACGGGAGATGAAGCGCTCACCCACGAGCTCGAGGTCAAGGTCAGGCGCGAAGGACTCAAACTGCGTTACCTAAAGAGCTACCAAGAGAGAGAGCCGATGGATCTGCTGCACGACCGAACCTTGACCGCGCTGCACTACGGCGTCGAGAACAACACGCTTGGAGTGAGGCTCGAGGCCGGAGAGGCCGTCAAGACAGGCAAGGTCTACGAGGTCCCGCTCATGGTTCAGATACCCTTCCAGAGATTGCTCCTGCTGCCCCAGGAGAAGCAGCACGTGGGCGAAGTGAGGCTTCTCGTGGCTGCTCGGGATGAGCGGGGCGGACTTTCTCCCGTTCAACAGATCGAGATTCCAGTCAGGATCCCTAATGACCAGATGGGCCGAGCAATGTCCGGCGCGGCTGCCTACACCATGAGGCTGCAAATGAAGCGTGGCCGTCAGAGAGTCGCGATAGGCGTGCGCGACCAGCTGGCACAGGTCGACGCCACCCTGAACTTCGAGCTGGATGTCGGTGCTGACGGAGCGGCGGAGGTCGCACCGCCAAACCCGGAGTCGGAAACGCCCGTGCAACCGGCTCTGCTCGAGTCCGTTGAATCCGGCGCACTTCAGAATTGAGCTACCGTCACCTTACGGCTTGCACGCTGGCGGCTGCACTGGCGGCGAGCCCGTCCTCCGCGCAACCGTCGGGCTTCCCCGAGGCTGACGCCGCCGCGCCGGATCCGCTTTTGCCGGAGCTCTCGATCGAGGCCCCGAGCCCTTTCGAAGCAGGGACGACGCTGGACTCGCATCCACTGCGTGGAGTGCGCCCCGAGGTGATCAACCAGATCCTCACCGCGGAAATCGGCGGAGAGATGGCGATCGAAGCGTTGGCGGTGCCGCTGCCGGGAGTCGTCGGCAACGAGCCACTGGTTGCTCTTTTCGTCGAGATCGACGGGCCGAGCTTTCTGGGTCACAACCAGGCCGACGTGGCACGTGTCGAGGTCTACGCCTATGCGTTGGCACCGGCCGGACGGGTCGCAGGATACCTGGCCGAGGTCTTCGCAGCAGACGTCGGCGAGCTCGGAGAGAAGATCTGGCAAAGCGGACTGAAGTTCTTCGGCGCCCTGTCTCTTGCTCCCGGGCAGTACGAGCTCAGAGTTCTGGCTCGCAACTATCAGTCGGGAGCTTTCGGGTTTCGTCATATCAATGTCGCGGTTCCAGAGCCGGAGGGAGAACCGCCGGCAGGTTCGATCCCGCCGCCCCTCTTCCCGGGCCCGACGTCTCGAGACTCGTGGCTGGCGGTCCGGGGCCGGAGTGAGCGTAGCCAAAAGGCATTCTCGCCCTATCCTTTAGTAGTCGGTGACCGCTCGATCAGTCCGGCCGCCAGGGCCGTGCTGGTCGCCGGGGGTCCGGCTGAAGCGTACGTCTTCGACCTGAGCCTCGCCGAAGTCGACACCACGGCTACGGTCAAGGTCGAGCTCTTCGAGGAAGGAGAGAAGGGCGGGCGTGTGGGCACCAGCGACGCGGAGCTGGTCCAGGCCGGTCAGGAACTGCTCTCGGTCCGATTCGTCTCCCCGGAGGTTTCCCCCGGGCGTTATCTTCTGCGCTTGGTGATCGACGGGAAGGCGGGTCTCAGCCGTGTCTCCGCCTCGGTTCCCGTCGTGTTGACCGGAGGTGGTTCGCGCGATCGCGAGCTCCTGTGGAGTGACCTGCGGTCGTTGCTCGCGGGATCGGCGCTACGGACGACGCCGACCGAGGTCTCGACCGAAAGTGGTGTGGTTGCCGGCGGTTCTTCGAAGAGGCGAAGCAGTGGGCGAGCTGTCCGGAGGCTGGCAAAGCGCTATCGTGCCGCTCTCGCCGAGCTGCGGGAGGGCTCATTCGAGACCGCTCGTGTGGCCCTCTTCGAGCTCGAATCGGAGGTTCTTGCCGGTAGCAGCCAGGAGTCCTTCAAACACCTGCGGGCCGCCGAGCTCTTGGTAGCGAAGGAGTTGATAGAGAAAGATCATGACTTGGCGCTGCCCATCCTCGTGCTGCACGCGGAGCTCGGCGAGGTCTACCGTGACAGGACACTGTTCTCACTGGCGGGGCACGCGCGAGTGACGGTCGAGACCGTTGCCGAGCTGCATGCCGAGCATGGCGGGTCTCTCGATCTCACGGCCGCGGCTCTTGCGCTGGAGGCTGGGCGTCTTCAGCAGGCTCGGCTACCGGCTGCGAGCCGGCGGCTTTTTGCCCGAGCGCTCGAGCACGACCCGGACAATGCGGCAGCGCTACTGGGGCTTGGCGCGAGCCTCGAGAGGTACGGGGCCTACTCGCAAGCCATCGGCTTCCTGGAGCAGCTGGTCGCAGCGCGGCCGGACTTCGGCCAGGCTGTGCTTCGACTCGCGATCAACCACCTCCGTGTGGGCCGGTTGGGGCGAGCTCAGGGGCTGCTGGTGAAGATCGTAGAAGGGCAGGGTGGGGACTGGGTCGCTGCTCTCGCCTGCCAGGAGTTGGCTCGGGCCCTCCTGATCGCCGGCGACGCTGAGGGCGGGCTGCTGCTGCTCGAGACCGCGTTGGAGAGAATGCCCGAGCAGTGGGAGCTTCGGTTGCTTCTAGCTCACATATACGACCGAACAGGACGCGCCGAGCGGTCGCTCGGCGAGCTTCTCCAGGTCGGAACCTCGTCGGAGCAGGGACGCGGCTCGGCGCGATACCGATATGACCAGTGGCCCCAGGAGACTCTGGAAGAGGCTCGGGAGCTTCTCGCTGCTTCCGCCTTGCGCGCCTCGTCTCGGCTCGCCGAAGTCGTGGTCGGCGACGGTGGTGACGCCGGGTCGGAGGGTCGGTAGTGCGCGCGCTCTTTGTTGGCATTCTGGGCATCTTGATGCTCGTTCTGGACGCCGGTGTGGCGGCCGGCGTCGAGATCACCTTTCTGGCCCCTGCCGCGGGAACGCCGCTCTTCGGCGAGGTCGAGTTCGTGGTCGAGGTTCTGCCGGTCGAAGAGGTGGAGAAGGTCGAGTTCTACGTCGACGACGAGCTGGTGGGTGTGGTGAATTCGGTTCCTTATTCGCTGGTCGTCGATGTCGGTGAGCAGAACCGCGAGCATGAGATCAGGGTGCGCGTCAGCGACAGCTCCGGCGGGACCACCGAGAGAGGAATGGTCAGCCCGCCGATCCGGATCGATGACCGAATCGACGCAGAGCTCCAGCAGCTCTACGTCACGGTCCTGCGGGACGGCGAGCGGGTCTTGGACCTCGAGCGCCAGGAGATCACGATCCTCGACCAGGGGGACGAGCAGGAAACGGTCACCTTCAGCCGCGGCGACCTGCCGCTCGCTTCGGTAGTCCTGGTCGACGCGAGCTCGAGCATGAAGGGCCGGCGGCTGCGCTTTGCGTTGGGTGCCGCGGCGGACTTCGCGCGTAGTGCGCGGATCGACGATGAGATCTCGATTCAGCTGTTTTCGGATCGGTTGCTCTATGCCAGCCCGTTCTCGAACGATGTGGCGACTTTGACGGCAGGGCTGGCGAACGTCGAGGCTGACGGGGGGACCGCGCTGAACGACCATCTCTATCGGTCGATCAAACTGCTCGAAGCCCGCCAGGGGCGCCGGGTGGTGATCTTCCTCTCGGACGGCATCGACAGCCACAGCGTCTTGCGGATGCCGCAGGTGTCCTGGCTGGCCCGGCGGGGCCGGGCAATGATCTACTGGATCCGTGTCGATCCGAGTGACATGACCGAGTCGCGCTACTCGGCCTGGAAGGACCCGGATCAGTACCGCAGCGAGTATCGGCGACTCCAAGAGACGGTTGCCGAGACCGGGGGCCGGGTGGTTACCCTCGAGCGGATCGAAGACGCCGAGCAAGCGGTCCGAGAGATCCTGACCGAGCTGCGCGAGCAGTACGCTCTCGGGTACTACCCGTCGGTGCGCCGCGGTGATGGCAGCTGGCACAAAGTGAATCTCAAGGTGCGGCGCGCCGACGTCAGTGTGCGCGCGCGCGGCGGCTACATCGATTACTAGCGGACGTGGCCCGTAGCGGCCGAGCTCCGCTTGCCCTAGAGCGAAGCGAAGAGTCTCGACCGTCGTACGCTCACCGACGATTCCCCGATGTGGACTACCGATAGAAGGCCGCCGGTGCCCTCCTTTCGCTCGCACGGAGAGGCTTCGCTCCAGGGGGCACGCGGGCCGGCCTTTCAACCGATGGGCGCTTGCGGCGAGCCCCCTAGCCGCCTGCCTGCCGAATCGGCTGATCCTCAGCGCGTCTTGGTCTCGATGCAAAAAGCCGGTCTCGGCCTTGCCGGCGCGAAGCCGTTCGAGGCGGTGCGAGGATCCGGCGTGGTCGAGTGGCGGGTGAGGCGAGGACCAGCGATTTGCCCGCACCGCAGCGGAGTGCTCGGTACAGCGGTTCCTGATCGAAGCAGGT